>NZ_JAAGPO010000103.1:0-35417 GCF_017104825.1 Burkholderia sp. Ac-20345
TGATGCGAAGCGATGGCCGGCGCGTTGCCGCGTGTGCGGCGCGGCGGCTCGCGCCGGACAGGCGGCCCGAACGCTTGCTGCGCGCCCGTGCCGTTTCCGCAACCGCGACCCAGCAGCCGGTGGTCTCGCTCCAGATCGATCGAAATGAATGATTCACGACAAGCCCCTCTCTCTTGTTTTGATGTGGTTTTCACCGCGGCGCAGTGAAATCGCAATCCGCGGTGGGGAATGGCGTGAATGGGTGTGCGGCGGCCGTGGCCGTTTCTCCGCCAATCGCGATTCGTTACACCGTGGATGAGCGGAGTCTATTGATCGGGAGCGTGAGCGATTGTCGGGAAGCTTACAAATGCGGCAATCGTGCCGTTTTCATTCGATGTTTTTTGTTTGTGTGATGAATCGAACTGAAGGCCTTGATGTGTAAGGGTTTGGTCGATTCAAGCGATGTGAATTCGCGATTGCAGGATCGGTGGGGTGACGCACGGTTCACGAAAAATTGGTGCGTTAAAGTGCGGCCCCCCGGATTATTTGTTGTCCGGAGGAGCGCTTTATTTTTTACCGTTGAATTATTTTCTCTTGGAAATAAATTAAATCAAGAGAATGTCGATCGGCATCGCTTCGATATACCGGAATGTAATCCGGATGAAACGAAATCCGTGCTCGGGTGGGTTATTTGTGCCGATGGAGAACGTCGTCGCGTCGCATGCGCACGAAATGGCCGGCCACGATTACGCGTAGCAGGCCATCGACTCGCCGTGCAGCGGCGAACAGGTGAAGGGAAGCGGGCGCCGGCGCGCCGGGCTCAGAAGTCGATCGCGTCGTCGGAATCGACGTCGGCGGCGGTGGCAAGCGCCTCGTGTGTGTCGCGCGGCGCCGACGCCGAAGCGTCGAGCGACGGATTGCGCAGCTTCTCGAGCACGCGTTCGGGCACCGGGATCCGCATCCGCGCGGCGACGTCGCCGCACTGGAACATGATCAGCTCGCCCGGCTCGAACGCGGTCCACACTTCATTGTCGGTGAGCGGCTGCGTCGCGATCACCGCGACGCGATCCTCGGGCGTCGTGTATTTCGCGAAGTCGATCGACAGGTCTTCGTCGACGAGGTGCGCAGTCGAGAACGGCCAGCGCCGCACGAGGTAGTGCAGCCGTGTCGAGCAGTGTGCGAACAGCGCCTGGCCGTTCGACATCAGGAAGTTGAACACGCCGTGATCGGTGATGCCGCGCGTCAGCTCGCCGACGCGCTCGAACAGCTCGGGCAGCGGCGGCTGCGCGCCGGGGAACGCTTCGCGCAGCCCCTGCATCAGCACGCAGAACGCCTGTTCGCTGTCGGTCGTGCCGACCGGATGGTAGACGCTGCCGTCCATGTCCGGTGCGTAGTCCTGCAGGTCGCCGTTATGCGCGAAGATCCAGTGCCGGCCCCACAGCTCGCGCATGAACGGATGGCTGTTCTCGAGCAGGATGTGGCCTTGCGTGGCCTTGCGGATGTGCGCGATCGTGTTCTTGGACTTGATCGGGTAGCGCTTCACCATTTCGGCGATCGGCGATGTGGCCGATGCCTGGTGATCGATGAACAGGCGGCAGGCCTTGTCTTCAAAGAACGCGATGCCCCAGCCGTCGGCATGGTGATCGGTGAGCCCGCCCCGGGCCGCGAAACCTGTGAAGGAGAATGTGACGTCCGTCGGCGCGGCGCAGTTCATTCCTAATAGTTGGCACATTTTACTTGGGGCAGCAGGCTGAGGCGGGGGGGTAACGAACCGGGCGAACCCCGGTACAATGCGGCTTCTAGCATATCACCGAGCCCTGAGCGGTAAAAAGCGGATTCCGCCGGCCGAAGGCCCCGTGTTGCGGTTTGCCGTCAGTCGGCCCGCGCACGCGCGTTCCGGCCCCGCCAATGGCCCGGCCGTTCCTCACGACGCCTCCTATGACTGCCTCGAACGCTTCCTCCCCGGCGACGCTCTCGCTCGCCCGTCCCGACGACTGGCACCTGCACCTGCGAGACGGCGACATGCTGGCCGCCGTGCTGCCGCACACCGCGCGCCAGTTCGGCCGCGCGATCGTCATGCCGAACCTGAAGCCGCCGGTGACGACCACCGCGCAGGCGCAGGCCTATCGTGAGCGTATCCTCGCCGCGCTGCCGGCCGGGATGACGTTCGAACCGCTGATGACGCTGTACCTGACCGACAACACGCCGCCCGACGAGATCCGCCGCGCGCGCGAAAGCGGTTTCGTGCACGGCGTGAAGCTGTATCCGGCCGGCGCGACGACGAATTCCGACCACGGCGTCACCGATCTCGCGAAATGCGCGAAGACGCTCGAGGTGATGCAGGAAACCGGCATGCCGCTGCTCGTGCACGGCGAGGTGACCGATGCGTCGATCGACCTGTTCGACCGCGAGAAGGTCTTCATCGACCGCGTGATGACGCCGCTGCGCCGCGATTTCCCGGGCCTGAAGGTCGTGTTCGAACACATCACGACGAAGGACGCGGCCGACTACGTGCGCGACGCCGACGCGGCGCCTGGCCTGCTCGGCGCGACGATCACCGCGCATCACCTGCTGTACAACCGCAATGCGCTGTTCGTCGGCGGGATTCGCCCGCATTACTACTGCCTGCCGGTGCTGAAGCGCGAGACGCATCGCGTCGCGCTGGTCGAGGCCGCGACGTCGGGCAACCCGCGCTTCTTCCTCGGCACCGACAGCGCGCCGCATGCGCGCGACGCGAAAGAAACCGCGTGCGGCTGCGCGGGCTGCTACACGGCGCTGCACGCGCTCGAACTGTATGCGGAAGCGTTCGACCACGCCGGCGCGCTCGACAAGCTGGAAGGCTTCGCGAGCTTCTTCGGCGCCGATTTCTACGGGCTGCCGCGCAGCGCCGAGACGGTCACGCTGCGTCGCGAGTCATGGGAACTGCCGCGCGAGATCTTCGCTGGCGATACGCCCGTCGTGCCGCTGCGCGGCGGCGAGACGATCGGCTGGAAACTGGTTTGATCCCCGCGCCGCCGCGCGAACCCGGCCACACGGAGGGCCGCGCTCGGTGCTAGAATGCGCGTCGCAAAGCAGGCCAGGCAGTCGCGGCCTCGCCGCCTTCGGGCGCGCGGGGGCGAGGAAAGTCCGGACTCCACAGGGCAGGGTGATGGCTAACGGCCATCCGTGGCGACACGCGGAACAGGGCAACAGAAAGCAAACCGCCGATGGCCCGGCGCAAGCCGGGATCAGGTAAGGGTGAAACGGTGCGGTAAGAGCGCACCGCGGCGACGGCGACGTTCGCCGGCACGGTAACCTCCACCCGGAGCAATTCCAAGTAGGCAGGCGCGCATTTTCGGATGCAGGACGGGGCCCCCGTCTCGTCTGCGGGTAGGAAGCTTGAGCGCGTCAGCAATGGCGCGCCTAGAGGAATGGCTGCCACGCGTTGCGTGCTTCGGCGCGCAGCGTGCACAGAATCCGGCTTATCGGCCTGCTTTGCCGTTCGAATGCGAAAGGGCCGGCGTCTCCCAACGGAGCGCCGGCCCTTTTTTCATGCGCGCTCGCCGTGCGTTCAGCCGGCGACGATGTCGAACGAATGCGTGAGTTCGGCCGTCTTCGCGATCATGATCGACGCGGAGCAATACTTGTCGTGCGACAGGTTGATCGCGCGTTCGACCGTGGACGGGTTCAGGTTGCGGCCGGTGACGGTGAAGTGGAAATGCACCTTCGTGAACACCTTCGGGTCTTCGCTCGCGCGCTCGGCCTTCAGCGTGACCGAGCAGCCGCTGACTTCCTGGCGGCTCTTCTTCAGGATCAGCACGACGTCATAGGCCGTGCAGCCGCCGGTGCCGAGCAGCACCATTTCCATCGGGCGCGGCGCGAGATTGTGGCCGCCACCTTCGGGCGCGCCATCCATCGTGACGAGGTGGCCGCTACCGGTCTCGGCGGAAAACGCCATGCCGTCCTGGCCCATCCAGCTTACTTTGCATTCCATGCTTGCGCTCCAGCGTTGCCTGATTCGGATTCGATCCGGCATTGTAGCCCGCTGCGCAACGGCCGGCTGATGCGCTGCACGACGCGCAACGCAGGCGCCGCGCGCCCGGTGCGTCGGACGGCCAATTCCCGCTCGTTTTTAGGGGTTTTGCTCTAGACGAGGGCTGTGCCTGATCATGCTTGTCGAGATCAGGTCATTGATTTTAAAGAGGAAACAAATTTTTCAAACGCATCGATTGAAATTCCGCATTATGGTGTTTGATTTCGTAATGCAAATTTTCTTGTGGAGTCGGTGGTGCGTTCGTATAATGAGCCTCATTGGTTGTCGCGCTGCGGCAACCTCCGAATGTCTCCTCCACCCTCCTCCTATGGTGGATTAAGCCCGAACCAGCCGTTCGGGCTTTTTTTCGTCCCATGCAAACATCGGCGCGCGGCTTGCGCACCCCGGCATCGTTACGCAGGTTGCTTAGCGTCGGGCTGCGACGTCGTGCCGCCGGACGGCGTGCCGCGCGAGCGTGTGTCAGGTGCAGGCACGTGGACGGCCGACGCATGGCCGTGCCCGCGTGCGCAGAAGTGGCGGACGCGTTCGCGCACCGCGCGCAGGCGGGCGACGCGATCCTCGGCGTGGGCGGCGCGTGCTTCGGCAACGCGTGTATCGAGCGCGTCGAGCTTGGCTTCGCAGTCGGTGCGGGCGGCGACGGCAGGCGCCGCGGCGGCCAGCAGCGCGGCCGCGAGCAGGGGCGTAAGTCGTTGATTCATCATGCTTGTTTGTTGTTTTCCAGATTCGGCCGGTCTGGCGCGGCAAGGTCAGGTGCCGCGCGTCGATGGGTGCCTCCCCGGGCGCTCGGTTCGCCTGGCTTGTCGGGGCACGAACGGATTTTGGCCCATTTCGGCCGCCATGGGCACGGGAAGTGGATTCCCTTTGACCGCGTTGCCGTATTTCCTTTATAATTCAGGGCTTTTCCGCATTCATGCCCACGGAAAAAGAATAGGGAGAGCCTGCACCGCGCCTTGAAGCGCACACAGACAAGCAGGAAGAACACATCGGGCAAAGCATTTTTTTTGGATCGATCATGAAGACGTTTTCCGCAAAAGCCCATGAGGTGACGCGCGAATGGTACGTGATTGACGCGACGGATAAGGTTCTCGGCCGTGTTGCCAGCGAAGTGGCACGCCGTCTGCGCGGCAAGCACAAGCCTGAGTTCACCCCGCACGTCGACACTGGTGATTTCATCATCATCATCAACGCAAGCAAGTTGAAGGTCACGGGCAACAAGACTCTGGACAAGAAGTACTACCGTCACTCGGGCTACCCGGGCGGTATCTATGAAACGACGTTCGGCAAGATGCAAGAACGCTTCCCGGGCCGCGCGCTCGAGAAAGCGGTCAAGGGCATGCTGCCGAAGGGCCCGCTCGGCTACGCGATGATCAAGAAGCTGAAGGTCTACGCTGAAGCTACGCATCCGCATTCGGCTCAACAGCCGAAGGCGCTCGAGATCTAAGGGGAGCCCACATGATCGGTAACTGGAACTACGGTACGGGCCGCCGCAAGAGCGCAGTCGCACGTGTCTTCATCAAGGCTGGCAAGGGCGACATCATCGTCAACGGCAAGCCCATCGCTGACTACTTCTCGCGCGAAACGTCGCTGATGATCGTGCGTCAACCGCTGGAACTCACGAACCACGGCCAGACGTTCGACATCAAGGTCAACGTCAACGGCGGCGGCGAAACGGGTCAGGCAGGTGCAGTGCGCCACGGCATCACCCGTGCACTGATCGACTACGATGCGACGCTCAAGCCGTCGCTGTCGAGCGCAGGCTTCGTCACGCGCGATGCGCGTGAAGTCGAGCGTAAGAAGGTTGGTCTGCGCAAGGCACGCCGCGCAAAGCAGTTCTCGAAGCGTTAATTCCGCTTCATGGCCTCGCCGCTCCCGGGCGGCGTCCGCCGGAAAAAACCGCCAGTGTTCGCGCTGGCGGTTTTTTTATGTCCGTTTCCAGGCGCATGCTGCCGCGGCCCGCGCGGGCGCGTTTGATGAAATCGACAAGAACCTATTGATTTCATGGACTTCAGCACGATCTTCTGATCGGCCCTACAATAGCGGCTAAAGCTTTTTGGAGAGTTCGCAATGAACGCTGTTACCGAATCCGCAGCAACGACGGCCGAAATGCCGGTTCCGTTCGTCTTCACCGACGCCGCAGCCGACAAGGTCAAGCAACTGATCGACGAAGAGGGCAATCCCGACCTGAAGCTGCGCGTGTTCGTGCAGGGCGGCGGCTGCTCCGGCTTCCAGTATGGCTTCACGTTCGACGAGGAAGTCAACGAGGACGACACCGTGATGAACAAGAACGGCGTCCAGCTCCTGATCGACTCGATGAGCTACCAGTACCTGGTCGGCGCCGAGATCGACTACAAGGACGACCTCAACGGCGCCCAGTTCGTGATCAAGAACCCGAACGCGAGCACCACCTGCGGGTGCGGCTCGTCGTTCTCGGTCTGAGCGCACGGCAGATCCGATCCGGTTCGCCGGAATGAAAAACGGGGCTTCATGCCCCGTTTTTTATGCCCGTATGCGATGGCAATGCCGCGCCCGCCTTGCGGCGGGCGTCGCGTCAGCGCGGATACAGCGCGCCCAGCACGCGGTTGCCGGCGGCGCCGGTGACCGTCGCGAGATTGCCGGGCTGGCGTGCGGTGAAGCGGTACGCGAGCCATGCGAACGCGAGCGCCTCGACCTGCTGCGGCGGCACGCCGAGCGCTGAGGTCGTATCGACCGTGGCCGGCACGCCGGCCTCGCGCAGCGCGTGCCGGAGCGCATCGAGCAGCACCGGATTGCGTGCGCCGCCGCCGCATACGAATACAGCCTTGCAGCCCGCTGCGTGCTGCGCGATCTCGCGTGCGACCGACACGGCGGTGAGCGCCGTGAGGGTCGCCTGCACGTCCTGCGGCGCGACCTGCGCGAACGCGGCGAGCTTCGCGTCGAGCCATGCGGGATTGAACAGGTCGCGCCCGGTGCTTTTCGGCGGCGGTGCGGCGAAATACGGCTCTTCGAGCAGCGCGTCGAGCAGCGGCGCATGGACGGTGCCGCGCGCGGCGAATTTGCCGCCGTCGTCGTACGGCTTGCCGAGATGGCGGGTCACCCATTCGTCGAGCAGCGCATTCGCAGGGCCGCAGTCGAAGCCGCGCACGTCGCCGCCTTCGCCGGGCAGGATCGTGATGTTGCTGATCCCGCCGAGATTGCAGACGACGCGCGTTTCGCCCGGCGCGCCGAACACCGTCGCATGGAAGGCCGGCGCGAGCGGCGCGCCGTGGCCGCCCGCGGCCACATCGCGGCTGCGGAAATCGGCGATCACGTCGACCTGGACCAGCTCGGCGAGCAGTGCCGGGTTGTTGATCTGCCGCGTATAGCCGCGCTCGGGGCGATGACGCACGGTCTGGCCGTGCACGCCGATCGCGCGGATCTCGTCGCGCGACAGCCCGGCCGTGCGCTGCAATTCGTGGCAGCACACCGCATAGCGCGCGACCAGCGCGTTCGCCGCGAGCGCTTCGCGGTCGATCTCGTCGTCGCCGGGCTGCTGCAGCGCGAACAGCGCGTCGCGCAGCGATTGCGCGAAGCCGACGAACGCTTCCGCGAGCACGACCGGCGCCTTGCCGGTCTCGAAACGCACGGCGACGCCATCGACGCCGTCCATGCTGGTTCCCGACATCAGCCCGAAGTAGATGCCGTCGGCCGGATGGGCGTTTTGCGGCTGTCGTTGCGGCACGTTGGGTCCTCCTGGATCGTGCGGCGCGGGCCGGTGCCGCGCGCCTTGCGCCCGATTATCCGCGCAACGTGGCGCGCCGTTAAGCGATGGGCGCGCAAGTTATGGGAAAATCCCTGTTTTTGCGACATTCTTCCTGGCACCGATGAGCACCGAACCCAGTTCCAAGCCCGTTTTCCCGATCACCGACGAAGTCCGGCATGCGCTCGCCGTCACGAAGCGCGGCGTCGACGAGCTGCTGGTCGAGGAAGAGTTCGCGCAGAAGCTCGCGCGCAGCGCGGCCACCGGCACGCCGCTTCGTATCAAGCTCGGCCTCGACCCGACCGCACCGGACATCCACATCGGCCATACGGTCGTGCTGAACAAGATGCGCCAGCTGCAGGACCTCGGCCATACGGTGATCTTCCTGATCGGCGATTTCACGTCGCTGATCGGCGATCCGTCTGGCCGCAACGCGACGCGCCCGCCGCTCACGCGCGAGCAGATCGAATCGAACGCGAAGACCTACTTCGAGCAGGCCGCGCTCGTGCTCGACCGCGACAAGACCGAGATCCGCTACAACAGCGAATGGTCGATGCCGCTCGGCGCGGACGGGATGATCAAGCTCGCGTCGCGCTACACGGTCGCGCGGATCCTCGAACGCGAGGACTTCACGAAGCGCTTCCAGGGCGGCGTGCCGATTTCGATCCATGAGTTCCTGTACCCGCTGATGCAGGGCTACGATTCGGTCGCGCTGAACGCCGACCTCGAGCTCGGCGGCACCGACCAGAAGTTCAACCTGCTGGTCGGCCGCGAGCTGCAGAAGCAGTACGGCCAGGAACAGCAGTGCATTCTCACGATGCCGCTGCTCGAAGGCCTCGACGGCGTCGAGAAGATGTCGAAGTCGAAGGGCAACTACGTCGGTATCAGCGAGCAGCCGAACGACATGTTCGGCAAGCTGATGAGCATCTCGGATACGCTGATGTGGCGTTACTTCGAACTGCTGTCGTTCCGCCCGATGGATGAGATCGGCGGCTTCAAGCGCGAGATCGAAGGCGGCCGCAACCCGCGCGACTTCAAGGTGCTGCTCGCGCAGGAAATCGTCGCGCGCTTCCATTCGCAGGCCGACGCCGAGCGTGCGCTCGAGGACTTCAACCACCGCGCGAAGGGCGGCGTGCCGGACGACATTCCGTCGGTCACGCTCGCGGGCGCGCCGCTCGCGATCGGCCAGCTGCTCAAGCAGGCAGGGCTCGTGCCGTCGACGAGCGAGGCACTGCGCAACATCGAGCAGGGCGGCGTGAAGATCGATGGCGCGATCGTGTCGGACAAGGGCCTGAAGGTCGAGGCCGGCGAGTTCGTCGTGCAGGTCGGCAAGCGCCGCTTCGCGCGCGTCACGCTGACCGCATGATCGCGCTGATCCAGCGCGTGAAGCGCGCCGACGTGCGCGTCGGCGACCGCACGACGGGCGAGATCGGCGCGGGCCTGCTCGCGCTCGTCTGCGCGGAGCGCGGCGACACCGACGCAGCAGCCGACAAGCTGCTCGCGAAGATGCTCGGCTACCGCGTGTTCAGCGACGCCGCCGGCAAGATGAACCTGCCGGTGTCGAATATCGATGGTGAGGGCCGCGCAGGCGGCCTGCTGCTCGTGTCGCAGTTCACGCTGGCGGCCGATACCAACAGCGGGCTGCGTCCGAGCTTCACGCCGGCCGCGCCGCCCGACGAAGGCGCGCGGCTGTTCGACTATTTCGTCGCGGCCGCGCGTGCACGCCATCCGGTCGTCGAGACGGGCGAGTTCGGCGCCGACATGCAGGTGTCGCTCGTCAACGACGGCCCCGTGACATTCTGGCTGCAAGTGCGGCCCTGATTCTTCCCCGGAGACGCGCCGCGATGGCCACCACGCAGATTCTTTTCATCCGCCACGGCGAGACGGCCTGGAATCGCATCAAGCGCATCCAGGGTCATATCGACATCCCGCTGGCCGACACGGGCCTCGAGCAGGCACAAAAGCTGGCCGCGCGGCTCGCACGCGACGCGCGTGACGGCGCGCGGCTCGACGCGATCTATTCGAGCGACCTGATGCGCGCGCAGCAGACCGCGCAGCCGTTCGCCGACGCGCTCGGGCTGTCGCTGCGGCTGCGGGAAGGGCTGCGCGAACGCTCTTACGGCCAGTTTCAGGGGCACGACAGCGCCGAGATCGAGACGCTGTTCCCCGACGCCTACGCGGCCTGGCAGACGCGTGACCCCGGTTTCGCGCCGGAGGGCGGCGAGTCGCAGCGTGAGTTCTACCACCGCGTGCTGCATGCGCTCGAACCGATCGTCGCCGAGCATCCGGGCGGCCGGATCGCGTGCGTCGCGCACGGCGGCGTGCTCGACAGTGTTTACCGGTTCGCGAACGGCATCGAGCTGTCGGCGCCGCGCAATTATCAGCTGCTCAACACGAGCATCAACATCGTCGATTATGTCGATGGCCGTGCGCAGGTCGTGCAGTGGGCCGACGTGTCGCACCTGGACGCCGCGAGCGACGACGACGGGTACCGCAAGGTGCTCTGAGCCGGCAGGCCCCGTCCGGCATGGCCGGCCGGGGTGCCGTTCCCGTGTTGTGCTGGCTGCTTACTGCGGCAGCGCGTGGCGCGTCTTGTAGTCGAGCGCGTACGCGATCTTGCCGGGCTTGTCCGCCGAGATCGGCTGGCGCAGCTTGTCGAATTCCCCCTTGTTGTATTTCTTCCCGCCGTTGATCGCGTCCGCGCGCCCGAGGTCGGCGCCCGTCTTGCCGTCGATCACCGGGTCCGTGGCCGCGACCATGCGCATCGACGCATTCCAGACCGCGTTCAGATAGCCCGTGTCTGCCTTCGCCGGATCCGGGTCGGTTGTGCCGGCGCGCGTCAGGTCATAGCCGGCGAGCGCGAACGTGCCCGGTTGCGCGCGCAGCCAGTCCGCCCAGTAGAACTCGAGGTAGTCGGTGGCTTGTGCGGGCTTGCTGTAGCCGATGTCGCGCGTGAAATAGACGAGCGAGCGGTAGCGGTCGTTCGTCATCCCGAGTTTCAGGCCGAGCCCGGTCGGCAGTTGCGCGGTTGTGATCGCCTTGCCTTCGCCGTTCTTGAGACGCAGATAGCCGCGGCTCTGCATCTGTTGCCAGAACGCGTCGCCCGAGTAGTCGCTGAGGTTGTCCTTGACGACGACGTGCACGTGCAGCGCCGGGCCGCCGTCGGGCGTCTCGTAGTAGGTCGACAGGCCGTGGTGGCCGTCGGTCAGGTACAACGCATCGCCGTTCGGGCCGATCACGACCGGGTTCAGCACCGAGCGGTCGCGGGCATTCGCGTCGGTCGTCGTGCATGTGTAGCTCGCGGGCTCGCGCAGCACCGACCTGGCCGTGTAGCCGCTCGAAGCGACGCCGCCGAGGCCTTCGTCCGCGCAGAAATCGTCGAATTTCTTGTCGGGCTGCAGTTCGTAGCGGCCGAGCTTGTAGTAGATCTGGTCGTAGCCGATCGCGCCCTGCGTCGGATGGAGGTCGCCGAGCGTCACGTCGATCAGGTCGCCCGCACGAGCGGCCTTCCACTTGCCCGGTTGCGGCGTGGCGGTAGCGGGCGGCGCGGGCGTGGTCGGGGTGCCGCCGGGCGGCGTTTGCGCGTCCGAACGTGCGACGGCGGTGACATCGTCGCCGCCGCACGCGGTGAGGGCGAAGAGGGCGGACAGGCTGGCGGCAAGGGCGAAACGGATCGGCAGGCGTGGCATCGCGGGCATCGGGTGTCGGTCGGGTTGGCGGGACACCGCGCGGGGCACGGCAGGCGGGACGTGGGGCATGTGCGACCGTGCGCGGGTGCAAGCCCGTCAGCTTGCCACAGGTATTTGACAGTAAATTGAAATGATCGGAGGAAGCGGATCGTCAGGCAGATGGGGTGCCTTCGGGCGGTGTCGCAGCGGCGCGGCGGCGCGCACGCTTTGATGCGCCGTTCACGAGTGCCCAGCGCAGCACGGGGGCGACGACCCGTATGCCCGGCCGGACCACCGCGCGCCGCAGCGGCGCGAATGCCGACACGCCGAGCATGCGCTGCGCCCACGGCGGCAGCAGGTCGATCCCGGCGTGCATCAGCAGCGACGCGGCCGGCCGCAGCGCGGGCTTCGCAACCGGCACGTTCAGCAGGATGGACATCACGTCGAAGGTGCGCGGCCCGGCCTCGAGCTCGGGCTGCATTCGCGCGAGATACGCGGCCACCTCGGCGCGCGAACGGGGAACCTCGTGTGCGCCGAGCAGTTCGGCGACCAATGCCGTTTCGGCGAAGTAGCGGTCCTGCCACTCGCCCGGCAGTGCCGGATTCACGTAGCGCAGATGCGCGGCGAGGAAACTCGACACTTCCGCGACATGCACCCAGGTCAGCAATGCCGGATCGTCGGCGCGGTACGGCCGGCCGTCCGGCGCGGTGCCCGATATGTGCGCGTGGATCGATTTCACGCGCTCGATGAGTGCGAGTGCGTCCGCGCGACTGCCGAACGTCGTACCGGTGATGAACGTGGCGGTGCGCCGCAAGCGGCCCAGGATGTCGGTGCGAAACGACGAGTGATCCCAGACGCCCGCGAGCGCGAGCGGATGGAGCGCCTGCAGCAGCAGCGCGGCGATGCCGCCCGTCATCATCGACGTGAAGTCGGCATGCACGCGCCAGCAGACGGCGTCGGGGCCGAACAGCCCCGGGTCTCCCGGCGGCGAAGAAAGGTCGAGCGACGGGCCACCGCCACCGGCCGTCAGGTGCGTGACGCCGGCCACGAGCCGCTTGCGGATCGGCTCGGCCCAGCGCGGGCCCGGTGCGGGCGCGGCGGGGTGGCGGCTGGGCGGCGTTGTCATGGCGGGTGCGGCTCGGACGACGGGTTACTTCCCGTCGGGGGTATCCCACTCGCCGCGTCCGGTGCGGCCGGCGTCGGGCACGGAAAGCCCGAAGTGGCGATAGGTGAGCAGCGTCGCGACGCGCCCGCGCGGCGTGCGCTGCAGGAAGCCCTGCTGGATCAGGTACGGCTCGAGTACGTCCTCGATCGTGTCGCGTTCTTCGCCGATCGCCGCCGCGAGGTTGTCGATGCCGACCGGGCCGCCGTCGAACTTGTACAGGATCGCCTCGAGCAGCTTGCGGTCCATCAGGTCGAAGCCGACCGGATCGACGTCGAGCATCGCGAGTGCGGCGTCGGCGACGGCCGCGGTGATCTGGCCGTCGGCTTTCACTTCCGCGAAGTCGCGCACGCGGCGCAGCAGCCGGTTTGCAATCCGCGGCGTGCCGCGCGAACGCTTCGCGATTTCCAGCGCGCCGTTCGGATCGATCTGCGCGTTCAGCAGCGACGCCGAGCGCCGCACGATGCGCGACAGTTGATCGGCATCGTAGAACTCGAGGCGCGCGACGATCCCGAAGCGATCGCGCAGCGGGTTGGTCAGCATCCCGGCGCGGGTGGTGGCGCCGACCAGCGTGAACGGCTGCAGGTCGAGCTTCACGCTGCGCGCGGCCGGGCCTTCGCCGATCATGATGTCGATCTGGTAATCCTCGAGTGCCGGATACAGGATTTCCTCGACGACCGGCGACAGCCGGTGGATCTCGTCGATGAACAGCACGTCGTTCGCTTCGAGGTTGGTCAGCAGCGCGGCGAGATCGCCCGCGCGCTCGAGCACGGGGCCCGACGTCTGGCGCAGGTTCACGCCCATCTCCCGCGCGATGATGTGCGCGAGCGTCGTCTTGCCGAGGCCCGGCGGCCCGAACAGCAGCACGTGGTCGAGCGGCTCGGAGCGGCGCTTGGCCGCTTCGATGAAGATCTCGAGCTGGCCGCGCACCTTTTCCTGGCCGACGTAGTCGTCGAGCTGGCGCGGCCTCAGCGCACGTTCGAACACCTCCTCGTGCGACGAGGCGGGCGTGGCGGCGATGATCCGCTGCTCGGTGGCGAGTTTGTCGGTTTCAATCATGCGGCCATTGTACCGCGCGCCGCTGTCCCGCCCACCTGGCCGAACGGCCGACTGGCGAGCGCCGCGCGGCCGCGCGACACTGGCTTCAACGCACCGGTCGGCGGCGCGTCATGCGGGCGTTACACCTTCGACAGCGCCTTCAATGCGAGCTTGATGCCTTCGGATACGCCGGTGCCGGCCGGCACGTTCTTGATCGCGGCGAGGCCTTCCTTTTCGGAATAGCCGAGCGCGAGCAGCGCATTGAGGATATCGGTCGCGTGGTCGGACGGCGACGCGGCGCCGGCGAGCGCGCCGAGATCTGCGCCGAGCTTGCCCTTCAGTTCGAGCAGCAGGCGCTCGGCCGTCTTCTTGCCGATGCCGGGCAGGCGCGTGAGGCGCGCGGAGTCCTGCATCGTCACGGCCTGCGCGAGTTCCTGCACGCTCATGCCGGACAACACGGCGAGCGCCATGCGCGCGCCGATGCCGGTGATCTTCAGCAACTCGCGGAAGGTCGTGCGCTCCTGCGGCGTCAGGAAGCCATACAGCAGGTTCGCGTCCTCGCGGACGATCTGCTGCGTGAGCAGCACGACGCGTTCGCCCGTTTGCGGCAGGTTGTAGAAGGTACTCATCGGCACGTCGATTTCATAGCCGACGCCATTGCAGTCGACGAGCAGATGAGGCGGGTTCTTTTCGAGCAGGATGCCGGCGATGCGACCGATCATGGATGGCGTGATGCGAGGAAGAAAGCGCGAGTGTAGCGCACGTGGGGCGCAATGCCGACGGGATCGGCCATCCGGCCGGGGCGATGCACGTCGCGCTTGCGTCGCGCGCGGGCACGGCGGCCGCTCCGGCGTGCCGCGCGAGGGCGCGCGCCGGTATCAGCCGACCAGCCGCCCGCGCCGCACGCGCAGCCCTTTCTTCGCGAGCGCCGGCGCGAGGCCGCCGAGCGTGCTGAGCGTGTTGCCGCTGTGGGCATGGCAGATCGCCATGCCGAGCGCGTCGGCCGCATCGGAGCCCGGCTGTCCGGAGAGGTTGAGCAGCCGCGTGACCATTTCCTGCATCTGCGTCTTGGTCGCGCGGCCGTAGCCGACCACCGCCTGCTTGAGCTGCAGCGCCGTGTATTCGGCGACGGGCAGGCCGCCCGCGACGAGGCCGCAGATCGCGGCGCCGCGCGCCTGGCCGAGCAGTAGCGTCGACTGCGGGTTCACGTTGACGAACACCTTTTCGATCGCGGCCTGGTCGGGGGCGTGCTCGCGCACGATGGTCGAGACGCCCTGGAAGATCGTGCCGAGCCGGGTGGCCAGGTCGGCGGTCGGCGTGCGGATCACGCCGCTCGCGACATACGCGAGCCGGTGGCCGCTGACGTCGATGATGCCGAAGCCGGTGACGCGCAGGCCGGGGTCGATGCCGAGAATTCGCATGGGTAAGGAGAGAAGCCTGATGCAGCGATACTACAACGAATGGTGCGGTGCGCTGGCCGCACGGTCGCGTACGAGGGCGTCGCGCAATAAAAAACCCGGCGGGTGCGATGCCGCCGGGTTGTCGTGCAGCGGCCGCGCGGGCCGCGTGCGATCAGTGACGGAAGTGGCGCACGCCCGTCAGGATCATCGCGATGTTGTGCTCGTCGGCTGCGGCGATCACTTCGTCATCGCGCATCGAGCCGCCCGGCTGGATCACGCAGGTCGCGCCTGCCGCCACGACGACGTCGAGGCCGTCGCGGAACGGGAAGAATGCATCCGATGCCACTGCCGAGCCGGCCAGCGTCAGGCCCGCGTTCTGCGCCTTGATGCTCGCGATGCGTGCGGAATCGACGCGGCTCATCTGGCCTGCACCGACGCCGAGCGTCATGCCGTTGCCGCAGAACACGATCGCGTTCGACTTCACGTACTTCGCGACGCGCCACGCGAACAGCAGGTCGTCCATTTCCTTCGCGGTCGGCTGGCGCTTCGTGACGACGCGCAGCTCGCTCGGCTGCACGTTCTTCGAATCGAGCGACTGCACGAGCAGGCCGCCGCCCACGCGCTTCAGGTCGAATGCGTTATGGCCGTCGCCGAGCGCGATTTCCAGCAGGCGCACGTTCTGCTTGGCGGCGAACACCTGCTTCGCGGCGTCGGAGAACGACGGTGCGATCAGCACTTCGACGAACTGCTTCGCGACAGCCTGGGCGGCCGCTTCGTCGACTTCGCGGTTGAACGCGATGATGCCGCCGAACGCCGACGTCGGATCCGTCTGGAACGCCTTCGCGTACGCGTCGGCCGAATCGTTGCCGACCGCGACGCCGCACGGGTTCGCATGCTTGATGATCACGCAGGCCGGTGCGTCGAACGTCTTCACGCATTCCCACGCCGCGTCGGAATCGGCGATGTTGTTGTACGACAGTTCCTTGCCCTGCAGCTGGCGGTAGTTCGCCAGTGCGCCGGCCGGCGTCGCGAGATCGCGGTAGAACGCGGCGGTCTGGTGCGGGTTCTCGCCGTAGCGCAGGTCCTGCACCTTGTCGAACGCCATGTTCAGCGTCGCCGGGTACGCGCTGCGCGATGCGTGCTTCAGCTCGTCGGTCAGGCTCGTCAGGTAGTTCGTGATCGCGCCGTCGTATTGCGCGGTGTGCGCGAACACCTTCGTCGCGAGGCGGAAGTTGGTCGGGTAGCCAACCGCATTGCCGTTCGCCTTCATTTCATCGAGCACGACCGCGTAGTCGGCCGGATCGACGACGACCGTCACGTCGCGGTGGTTCTTCGCGGCCGAGCGCAGCATCGTCGGGCCGCCGATGTCGATGTTCTCGATCGCGTCGGCGAGCGTGCAGTCGTCCTTCGCGATGGTCGCGACGAACGGGTACAGGTTCACGACGAGCAGGTCGATCGTCGGGATGCCGTGCTGTTCCAGCGCCTGCATGTGCTCGGGCAGGTCGCGGCGGGCCAGGATGCCGCCGTGCACCTTCGGGTGGAGCGTCTTCACGCGCCCATCGAGCATTTCCGGGAAGCCCGTGTAATCAGCCACTTCGGTAACGGGCAGGCCTGCGTCGGCGAGCAGTTTCGCGGTGCCGCCCGTCGACAGCAGCTTGACGCCGAGGTCGGACAGCGACTTCGCGAAGTCGACGATGCCGGTCTTGTCGGAAACGGAAATGAGCGCTTGCTTGATCATGATGGAACCACCAATAGCCAGGGAAACGGGGACGGGACGGCTGCCTACAGCAGGCCGTGCTGCTGCAGCTTCTTGCGCAGCGTATTGCGATTGATGCCGAGGTACTCCGCGGCGAGCGACTGGTTGCCGCCTGCCTGTACGAGCACGACCTCGAGCATCGGCTTTTCGACGCAGGACATCACCATTTCATAGACGTCGTGCGGATTGGAGCCGTCTAGATCCCGGAAATACACGTCCAGGCTCTCGCGGACACATTGTTCGATGTTGTGCTTGCTCATGCTGCTAACTGGTTATGGTCGTCCGACTCGCCCTGGCCGTTTTCCTCTTCGTCATCGACGTAGACGAGGTGGTCCGACAGCGCCTTTTGCGCCTCGAAGAATGCATTGACGGCGGCGAGCTGCTCGCGGGTGGAATCGAGCGTGTTCATCCTGTGCCGGAACCCGTTGGCACCGGAAAGGCCGCGAGTGTACCAGCCGATGTGCTTGCGCGCAGTACGGACTCCCGTGAATTCACCATAGAAAGCGTAGTGGTCTTCCAGGTGTTCGTTCATCACGTGCTGGATCTCGTCGATCAGCGGCGGCGGCAGCAGCTCGCCGGTTTGCAGGAAATGATCGATTTCGCGGAACAGCCACGGCCGACCTTGCGCGGCACGACCGATCATCAGTGCGTCGGCGCCGGTTGCGTCGAGCACGGCCTTCGCCTTCGCGGGCGACGTGATGTCGCCGTTCGCGACCACCGGAATCCGCACCGCCGCCTTCACGGCCGCGATGGTTTCGTATTCGGCGTCGCCGCGGTACAGGTCGGCGCGCGTGCGGCCGTGCACGGTGAGCATCGAGATGCCGGCGGCTTCGGCCAGGCGCGCGACCGTGATCGCGTTCTTGTGCTCGCGATCCCAGCCCGTGCGGATCTTCAGCGTGACGGGCACCGCATCCGGCCCCGTGCCGACCGCCGCGACGACGGCCTCGACGATGCGCTGCACGAGCGGCTCGTTCTGCAGCAGCGCGGAGCCGGCCGCGACGTTGCAGACCTTCTTCGCCGGGCAGCCCATGTTGATGTCGATGATCTGCGCGCCGTTGTCGACGTTGTAGCGGGCCGCTTCGGCCATCATCGCCGGATCGGCGCCGGCGATCTGGACCGCGATCGGCTCGACCTCGCCTTCGTGGTTCGCGCGCCGCATCGTCTTCGCGCTTTTCCACAGCTGCGCGTTGGACGCGACCATCTCGGACACGGCGTAACCGGCCCCCAGCCGCTTGCAGAGCTGGCGGAACGGGCGATCCGTCACGCCGGCCATCGGGGCGACGAACAGGTTGTTACGCAATACGTGAGGGCCGATAACGGGCATCGCAATGGCACCGCCCGCGGCTGGCGCGGGCAGGGGAAGGGAAGACGGAAAACGAGCATTTTACCGTATTCCCATGCCCCGCCGATTTGACCCGGTTTGAGTGGCGCGACTGTGCGCGCCGCGCGTCAGTTGCGCTGGCCGAACATCATCTGGCGCGCGATCAGCTTCTTCAGCGGCGGCACGAACTCGAGCGCGGTGAGCGCGGCGCCGCGCAGCAGCGGAAGGGGGCCCGAGTCGATCGTGAACAGGCGTGCCAGCGTGTCGGTCGCGCCGATCGTGAAGCGCCGGTCGAGGGCGCGGCGCGCGTTGAAGGTGGCGAGCGCGGTCGCTTCGAAGCCTTGCGCGGACAGCGTATCGACGAGCGTATGCCCATCGCGCAGCCCGAGGTTGAGCCCCTGGCCCGCGACGGGGTGCAGGGTTTGCGCGGCATTGCCGACGATCGCGACGCGGCCGTTGACGAGCGTCTGCGCGGCATTCAGGCCGAGCGGGAACGACGCGCGGCCCGCGATCGCGACGAACTCGCCCATGCGTTCGCCGAACGCGCCGCCGAGCTCGCGCAGGAACGCGTCGTCGGGCAGCGCGGCGCGGCGCGCCGCTTCATCGGGCGTGCAGCACCAGACGAGCGCGTACTCGGCCTGGCGCGGCCCGCCGAGCGGCAGCAGCGCGAGCGGGCCTTCGTGCGTGAAGCGTTCCCACGCGACGTTCGGGCGCGGCGCCGATACGGTGACCGTACCGACGAGCGCGGTCTGCCCGTAGTCGCGGCGATGCTTGGCCGTATCGGCCTGCTGTTCGTGGAACAGCCCGCCTTCGGCATTGATGACGACGCGTGCGCGCAGCGTGCGCTCGCCTTGCGGGCCGTCGAGCGTCAGCGTGACGCCGTCGGCATCCTGCTGCGGCGCGCGTGCCGTGGTCGACGTGAGCCAGTCGACGCGCGTGCCGCGCACGGCGCCCGCGAGTGCCTGCACGAGCGAGCCGTAGCGCACGACATAGCCGAGCGCGGCGAGGTCGTGCTCGTCGCGGTCGATCAGCGTGCGGCCGAAATGGCCGCGCTGCGAGACGTGGATATGTTCGATCGGCGTCACGTCGGCGGGCCACGCGAGCGTGTCGAGCAGCACGCGGCTGCCATGCGACACGGCGATCGCGCGCGGATCGTTCGCGCTCGCGGCCGGTTCGCGTGCATCGATCAGGGCGATCGATGCGTGCTGCGTGGCGCTGCGGCGCGCGAGCCAGCCGGCGAGCGCGAGCCCGACGGGGCCCGCGCCGACGATGGCGAGATCGTAGTCCGGCGTGGCCGGGGAGGAAGCGGTCGTCATCTTGATTCGTGAAACGGAGGTAACGGTCGGCGCCAGCCGGTCATGCGCCCGCGCGCATCAGTGCTTCGATCTCGTCCGCCGCGACGGGCACGCCGCGCGTGATCAGCTCGCAGCCGTGCTCGCGCACGATCGCGTCGTCCTCGATGCGGATGCCGATGTTCCAGTACTCGGGCGGCACGTCGTCGGCGGCGCGCACGTACAGGCCGGGCTCGATCGTCAGCGTCATGCCGGCCTTCAGCGTGCGCCACGGCAGCACGCCGTTGCCGTCGCGCTCGGCGAGCCGCTCGCGGTAGTCGCCGCAATCGTGCACGTCCATGCCGATCCAGTGGCCGGTGCGGTGCATGTAGAAGCGCGTGTACGCGCGCTCGGCAATCACGTCGTCGACGTTCGAGAAGCGTGCTTTCGGGATGATGCCGGTGTCGAGCAGCCCCTGCGCGAGCACGCGCACGGCGGCGTCGTGCGGCGCCTCGAACGGCACGCCCGCGCGGGTCGCGTCGATCGCGGCCTGCTGCGCGGCGAGCACGATGTCGTACAGCGCGCGCTGCGCGGGCGAGAAGCGCCCGTTGGCCGGGAACGTGCGCGTGATGTCCGACGCGTAGCCGTCGAGTTCGCACGCGGCATCGATCAGGATCAGGTCGCCGTCTTTTGCGGCCGCGTTGCCGGCCGGGTAGTGCAGCACGCACGCGTTCGCGCCGGCCGCGACGATCGAGCCGTACGCGGGCGACTGCGCGCCGTGCTTGCGGAATACATACAGCAGCTCGGCCTCGAGTTCGTATTCGCGGATGCCGGGGCGGCACGCCTGCATCGCGCGGCGGTGCGCGAGTGCGGAGATGTGCGCGGCGCGCATCATGATCGCGAGCTCGTGCTCGTCCTTCACGAGCCGCATGTCGTCGAGCAGCGGCGTGAGGTCGAGCATCGCGTCCGGCGCGGCGACGCCCGTGCGCGCCAGCGCGCGCACCGCGTCGACCCAGCCCGCGAGCTGGCGGTCGAAGTCGGCCGACGCGCCGAACCGGTAGTGCACGGTGCCCGCGTCGGCGAGCAGGCGCGGCATCTCGGTATCGATCACGTCGACCGCGAAGGCCGCGTCGAAGCCGAACGCGTCGCGCGCAGCTTCGGGCCCGTAATGGAAGCCTTCCCAGATTTCGCGGTCGGCATTCTTGCCGCGGCAGAACAGGATCGACTCCGGCGCGCCGTGCGGCGCGGCCGCATTCAGCACGAGCACGGCATCCGGTTCGCTGAAGCCCGTCAGGTAGTGGAAGTAGCTGTCGAACCGGTACGGATAGTCCGTATCGCGGTTGCGCGGCACTTCGGGCGCGGTGGGGACGATGGCGACGCCGCCGCCGGCGGCACGCAGTGCGGCAAGCACGCGTTCACGGCGCTGGCGGTAGACGTCGACGGCGATGGCGGTATCGAGGGGCGCATTCATCGTGCGATTGTAGCGCCGCGAGACGCCGTGCGTGAGAGAGGGGGCGGGAAGCCGCCCTGGAAGGCCTGCGCGGCGGTTGTTGCAAACCATCCACAGGCCGGCCGGGCGATTTTCTGTCGCGCGACGCTGGCCGGTTATGATCGGCGACAACGTATACTCTCGGCGGTTCCCTTAAAAAGGCAGATGATGAAATTAATCGGTTCGCTCAGCAGCCCGTACGTCCGCAAGGCGCGGATCGTGCTGGCTGAAAAGAAGATCGACTACAAGCTGGAGCTCGAGAACGTGTGGGCGCCGGAGACGGATATTCATGCATCCAATCCGCTCGGCAAGGTCCCGTGCCTCGTGATGGAGGATGGTGCCGCGGTGTTCGATTCCCGCGTGATTTGCGAATACGTCGACACGCTGTCGCCGGTCGGCAAGCTGATTCCGCCGTCGGGCCGCGAGCGCCTCGAAGTGCGCTGCTGGGAAGCGCTGGGCGACGGCGTGATCGATGCGGCGGTCACGATTCGCGTCGAACATACGATGCGCGACGAGGCGCAGCGCAGCGGGAGCTGGATCGCGCGCCAGCAACGCAAGATCGACGACGGTCTCGTCGCGATGTCGCAGGGGCTCGGCGGCAAGACGTGGTGCGTCGGTAATCATTACACGCTCGCCGACATCGCACTCGGCTGCGCGCTCGGCTATCTCGACTTCCGGAATCCCGAACTCAACTGGCGCGACCGCCACCCGAACCTCGACAAGCATTTCGTGAAGCTGCTGCAGCGGCCGTCGTTCGCCGATACGCTGCCGCAGAACTGAGCCGCACGCGACACATCCACGCATTCGGCAGACGAAAGAAAAGCGCCCCGCGGGGCGCTTTTCTTTTGGCCGGGCCGCCCCGCGGCGGGGGCGGTTGCCCGCGTCATTCGATCGACGCGTACACGGCCTCGCCGAGCGTGAACGAATCGCTGCGCGAAATCGGCCACCACTTGTCATACAGCGTAAAGCCGCAGGTATTGCCGTCGAGCAGCGCGCCGGGCTTCAGGTACTTCAGCAACTGCGACATCAGCCGGACCTCGTGCGGCGCGATGCGCTGCACGATGTGATGCGCGCGCAGCTCGGACGGGTGCGCGAGGCCGGCCGCCTGCACGAGCTCCTGCAGCGCGTGCAGCGTATTGCGGTGGAAGTTGTACACACGATCGGCCTTGTCGGGCACGACGAGCGCGCGCTGGCGCACCGGGTCCTGGGTCGCGACGCCGGTCGGGCAGCGGCCCGTGTGGCAGGTCTGCGCCTGGATGCAGCCGACCGCGAACATGAAGCCGCGCGCCGAGTTCACCCAGTCCGCGCCGATCGCGAGCGTGCGAGCGACGTCGAACGCGGTGATGATCTTGCCGCTCGCGCCGATCTTCACGCGATCGCGCACGCCGATCCCGACGAGCGTGTTGTGCACGAGCAGCAGCCCTTCCTGCAGCGGCACGCCGACGTGGTCGGTGAATTCGAGCGGCGCCGCGCCGGTGCCGCCTTCCGCGCCGTCGACGACGATGAAGTCCGGCACGATGCCGGTCTCGAGCATCGCCTTCGCGATCCCGAAGAATTCCCACGGGTGGCCGACGCACAGCTTGAAGCCGGTCGGCTTGCCGCCCGACAGCGTGCGCAGCCGTTCGACGAATTCGAGCAGCCCGCGCGGTGTCGAGAACTCCGAGTGCGTCGCGGGCGAGATGCAGTCCTTGCCCATCGGCACGCCGCGCGTCTCGGCGATTTCCGGCGTGATCTTCGCGGCCGGCAGCACGCCACCGTGGCCGGGCTTCGCGCCCTGCGACAGCTTCACCTCGATCATCTTGACCTGCGGATCGGCGGCCTGCTTCGCGAACTTGTCGGGGTTGAAGGTGCCGTCGTCGTTGCGGCAGCCGAAGTAGCCGGACGCGATTTCCCAGATGATGTCGCCGCCGTTTTCGCGGTGGTACTTCGACAGCGAGCCTTCGCCCGTGTCGTGCGCGAAACCGCCTTTCTTCGCGCCGAGGTTCAGCGAGCGGATCGCGTTCGCGGACAGCGAGCCGAAGCTCATCGCCGAGATGTTGAAGATCGAAATGTCGTACGGTTGCGCGCGGTTCGCGCCGACGCGGACGCGGAAATCGTGGTTCGGCAGTTTCGTCGGCGCGAGCGAGTGGCTGATCCATTCGTGCGCGACGGCCTTCACGTTCAGCTCGGTGCCGTACGGGCGATTGTCGGCGACGTTCTTCGCGCGCTGGTAGACGAGGCTGCGCTGCGCGCGCGAAAACGGCTTCTCGTCGGTGTCGTCCTCGACGAAATACTGGCGGATTTCAGGTCGGATGAATTCGAACAGGAAGCGGAAGTGGCCCCAGAGCGGGTAGTTGCGCAGGATCGCGTGGCGGTCCTGCTTGAGGTCGTACAGGCCGAGTGCGACGAGGGCTGCGGGGATCACGAGCCACAGCCACGCGATCGTGTGCCGGGCGGCGAGCGCCGCGACGGCCACGAACAGCAGGACCGCGCACCACATCGCGATATAGCGTCGGGAAAACATGGGGACTCCATCGTAATTGTCTGGATGGCCGTCACGTCGCCTGGATCGCGCGGCGGCCGGCAGGTCGGCGCCCGAGGCGTCGCGCAGGCCCGGCGGGCATGCTGCCCGTGCCGTACCCGCCGCCGCCGGCACCCACGATGGTCGAGAGTCTACTACGGGTGTCGTGAAGCTCGCGTTGCCGAGCCGGCGCCTAGCGGGTGGCGCCGGCCGGGCGGATGAACGGGCTGTACGCCGGGGTGCCGGGTTTCAGCCGGGAGTTGTCGTCGAAGTCCTCGTCGCGGTTGAACGGCACCCGCGGCCACGCGTGCCAGTCGCGCAGCTGCGTGCGGTAGTCGGCGAGAACTTGCGAGAGGCGCGCATCCTGCCGCCGTGAGGCGTCACCGGTGAGGCCGCCGCGGACGTCGTGGATCAGATGCGGTTCCAGCACGTCGAAGCCAACATAGCGCAGCGCGTACATGATCGGCCACAGCAGCAGGCGGGTGTCGCCTTCGCGTCCGTCGGGCGCGCAGGCGGCGGCCGACGAGCCGGTCGTGACGCTCAGCAGTACGCGCCGCCCGTGCAGCACGCCGCGATCGTGGCGCTGCCGGCTGCTGTAGAGGCCGCCGTAGACGAACACGCGATCCATCCAGCCCTTCAGGATCGCAGGCGCGCCGAACCACCACAGCGGGAACTGCAGGATCAGCGCATCGGCCTGCCGTAGCAGGCCGACATGAAGCGCGATCTCGGGCGCGAGCGTGCCGCGTTCCCAGTGATGGCGCTGCTCGCGCTGCGCGTCGAAGCGGGCGGTGTCGAGCCGGTCCGCGTAGTGGCGCGGCGCTTCGCACGCGTCGAACGCGTCGGCGTACAGATTCGCAACCGTCGCGGTATGGCCGCCCGCGTGCCAGGCGTCGGCCGCCGCGCCGGCGAGGGCGGCGTTGAACGACTGCGGTTCGGGATGGGCGACGACGATCAGCGCATGCATGGCGGGCTCCGGGAGTATGCGACGATGATGGCCGGCGGCGGCGGAGCCGCGCAATCACGCACCCGGAGGTAACCATGGCATTTCCCGGCGACGTCTATGCGGCGGACTGCTCGGCGCGCGATGCGCTCGCGCTGGTCGCCGGCAAGTGGTCGCTGCTGATCCTGCCCGCGCTGGCCGAGCGGCCGCTGCGCAACGGCGAGCTGCTGAAGCGTATCGGCGGGATTTCCCAGAAGGTGCTCACGCAGACGCTGCGCGAGCTGGAGCGCAACGGGCTGATCGAACGCATCGCGGTGGCCGCGCGGCGCGCACACGTCGAATACCGGTTGACGGCGGTGGCGGGGTCGCTCGTGGAGACGCTCGTGGCGCTCGACCGCTGGGCCGAGCGCCATTTCCCCGAACTGGACGCGGCGCGCGAGCGCTACGACGCGTCGGTGCAGAACATGCGGTGAGCGGCCTGGCCGCTTCCCGCCGGCTCCCGCTTGCGCGGCACCGGCGGCGGTGCGTCAGCGGGCGAGCGCGAGGGCTGGCGCGTCGTTCGGCTGTGTGTTGCCGGCGGCCGCGGATTCGATGATCCCGCCGCCGAGGCAGATCTCGCCGTCGTACAGCACGGCCGACTGGCCGGGCGTGACGGCCCACTGCGCGTCGTCGAACGCGAGCGAGAAGCGCGCTTCGCCTGCCGGGCCGGGCGTGGCGGCGCCGAATGCGCATGCCGCGTCGGCCTGCCGGTAGCGGGTCTTCGCACCGCACGCGAAGCCTTCGGCCGGCGGTTCGCCGGCGACCCAGCTCACGTTGCCGGCGACCAGCTCGCGCGCCAGCAGCCACGGATGATCGTGGCCCTGCACGACATACAGCGTGTTCGACGCGATGTCCTTCGCGGCGACGAACCACGGATCGCCGTTGCCGCTCTTGCTGCCGCCGAGGCCGATGCCCTTGCGCTGGCCGAACGTGTAGAACGCGAGGCCGATGTGCTCGCCGACGACCTTGCCGTCCGGCGTCTTCATCGGGCCGGGTTTCGTCGGCAGGTAGCGGTTCAGGAAATCGCGGAACGGCCGTTCGCCGATGAAGCAGATGCCGGTCGAATCCTTCTTCTTCGCGTTCGGCAGCCCGATCTGCGCGGCGATCTCGCGCACCTGCGTCTTCGGGATCTCGCCGAGCGGGAACATCGTCTTCGACAGTTGCGCCTGGTTCAGCCGGTGCAGGAAGTACGACTGGTCTTTCGTGTGATCGAAGGCCTTCAGCAGTTCGAAACGCCCGTCACGCTCGCGCACGCGCGCGTAGTGGCCGGTCGCGATCATTTCCGCGTCGAGCGACATCGCGTGATCGAGGAACGCCTTGAACTTGATTTCGGCGTTGCACAGCACGTCGGGGTTCGGCGTGCGGCCGGCCGAGTATTCGCGCAGGAATTCGGCGAACACGCGGTCCTTGTATTCCGCCGCGAAGTTGACGGCTTCCACGTCGATGCCGATCAGGTCGGCCACCGACACGACGTCGATCCAGTCCTGGCGCGTCGAGCAGTATTCGCCGTCGTCGTCGTCTTCCCAGTTCTTCATGAACAGGCCGACCACGTCATAACCCTGTTCCTTCAGCAGCCACGCGGTCACCGACGAATCGACGCCGCCCGACATGCCCACCACTACACGGCGCTTGCTCATTTGTTGACCGCCTGACGTTCGAATGCTTCGGGGCGCGGCGCGACCGAATGCGTGTGCACGAAATCGAGCGGAATGCGCCGCCCGGCGAGGTAATCGTCGACGCAGCGCATCACCGCGGGCGAGCGATGGCGCTCGTGGCACGCGCGCAGTTCGTCGGCGGTCATCCACAGCGTGCGGACGATGCCGTCGTCGAGCGCGTGACCCGCGACCGGCTCGCCGGCCGTGCCGCAGAACGTGAAGCGCAGGTAGGTCGCGCCGGCGTTGCCGGGGCGGTCGTAGTGCGCGAGATAGACGCCGACGAGCGCGTCGGGCGTGAACGGGTGCGCGGTTTCCTCGAGCGTTTCTCGGATCACGGCGTCAGCCAGCGTTTCGCCGGCTTCGAGGTGGCCTGCCGGCTGGTTGATGCGCAGGCCCGACGAGGTTTCTTCCTCGATCATGAGAAAGCGGCCGGCGTGCTCGACGAGCGCGGCGACCGTCACATGCGGGGTCCAGATTTCGGGTTTCATGGTTCGGCATTTTACCGGTTGCGCCCGAACGCTGCCGGTCGTTGCGCTAAACGAATCAGACCCTTTCAATTCGTCTGTCTTGCCGATACGCGGCGACACCGGACGGGCCGGCATCGCCGTCTCGCACGTTCGTGCGGAGCGCGCTGGTACGGCCATCGCTTTCGCCTAAAGTGGAGAGTGAATGCCGTCGCTCGTGAGCCGGTAGTCAGCCTGCCCGGCTCGTTGTGCAGTAGAAATCGCCAGAAACGAAATACTGACAATGACTGGAGGGACCGACGATGCATATTGGCGTGCCTGCCGAAACGCGGGCGAACGAGGCGCGTGTGGCCGCGACGCCGGAAACCGTGAAGAAATACGCGGCGGCCGGGCATCGGGTCAGTATCGCGAAAGGGGCCGGCATTGCAGCGAGTTATCCCGACGCCGCCTATGCGGCCGCCGGCGCCGAACTGACCGGCCAGTCGGCGGCTTTCGATGTCGACTTCGTGTTGAAGGTCCAGACGCCCACCGACGCCGAACTGCCGTTGCTCAAGCGCGGCTCCGTGGTGGTCGGCATGCTCGAGCCGTTCAACGGCGAACAGGCGGCGAAGCTCGCCGCGGCCGGCGTGACGGGCTTCGCGCTCGAAGCCGCGCCGCGCACGACGCGCGCGCAGAGCCTCGACGTGCTGTCGTCGCAGGCGAACATCGCGGGCTACAAGGCCGTGCTGGTGGCCGCGGCGCTGTATCCGCGCTTCTTTCCGATGCTGATGACGGCCGCGGGCACCGTGAAGGCCGCGCGCGTGCTGATTCTCGGCGCGGGCGTCGCGGGCCTGCAGGCGATCGCGACCGCGAAGCGCCTCGGCGCGGTGATCGAGGCGTCCGACGTGCGGCCGGCCGTAAAGGAGCAGATCGAGTCGCTCGGCGCGAAATTCGTCGACGTCCCGTACGAAACCGACGAAGAGCGCGAAGCGGCGCAGGGCGTGGGCGGCTACGCGCGCCCGATGCCGCCGTCGTGGCTCGGCCGTCAGGCCGCGCTCGTGCACGAGCGCGCGAAGCAGGCCGACATCGTGATCACGACCGCGCTGATTCCCGGGCGCCCGGCGCCGACCTTGATCTCCGTTGAAACCGTGCAGTCGATGAAGCCGGGCTCGGTGCTCGTCGATCTCGCGGCCGGCCGCGGCCCGGAATTCGACGGCCGCAAGAGCGGCAACTGTCCGCTGACGGTCGCCGACCAGGTGATCGTGCACGACGGCGTGACGATCGTCGGCTACACGAATCTCGCGTCGATGGTCGCAGCGGACGCGTCGGCGCTGTATGCACGCAACCTGCTCGACTTCATGAAGCTGATCGTCACGAAGGAAGGCACGCTCAACATCGACCTGACCGACGACATCGTCGCCGCGACACTCCTGTGCCGCGACGGCGAAGTCGCGCGCAAGTAACCGGGGAAAGGGAGAGACCATGGAAGTCATCAATCACACGGTGATCAACGTGATCATCTTCGTGCTGGCGGTGTACGTCGGCTACCACGTGGTGTGGAACGTCACGCCGGCGCTGCATACGCCGCTGATGGCCGTGACCAACGCGATCTCGGCGATCGTGATCGTCGGCGCGATGCTGGCTGCGGCGCTGACCGTCGGCGCGACCGGCAAGGTGTTCGGCACGCTCGCGGTCGCGCTCGCGGCCGTCAACGTGTTCGGCGGCTTCCTCGTGACGAGGCGCATGCTCGAGATGTTCCGCAAGAAGGCGCCGAAGCAGGCCGAGGGCGGCAAGGAGGGCGCGCGATGAGCATGAACGTCGTCACGCTGCTGTATCTCGTCGCGTCGGTGTGCTTCATCCAGGCGTTGAAGGGCCTGTCGAACCCGAAGAGCGCGCGGCGCGGCAACCTGTTCGGGATGGCCGGGATGGCCATTGCGATCCTCACGACGATCGCGCTGATCGTCAAGCAGGCCGAGTGGCTCGGCGCGAACCTGCCGCTCGGCATCGCGCTGGTGCTCGGCGCGCTGATCGTCGGCGGCGGCGTGGGGGCGTTCGTCGCCGCGCGCGTCGAGATGACGAAGATGCCGGAGCTCGTCGCGGCGATGCATTCGCTGATCGGCCTCGCGGCCGTGTGCATCGCGTATGCGGTGGTGTCGGAGCCGGAAGCGTTCGGGCTCGTGCCGCAGGACGCGGTGTCGTCGGACTTCATCCCGTACGGCAACCGCGTCGAGCTGTTCATCGGCACGTTCGTCGGCGCGATCACGTTCTCCGGGTCGGTGATCGCGTTCGGCAAGCTGTCGGGCAAGTACAGGTTCCGGCTGTTCCAGGGCGCGCCGGTCGTGTATGCGGGCCAGCACCTGCTCAACCTGATGCTCGCGCTCGCGATGCTCGGCTTCGGCATCCTGTTCTTCATCACGCAGTCGTGGCTGCCGTTCGTCATCATGACGGCGATCGCGTTCGCGCTCGGCGTGCTGATCATCATCCCGATCGGCGGCGCGGACATGCCGGTGGTCGTGTCGATGCTGAACTCGTATTCCGGGTGGGCGGCGGCCGGCATCGGCTTCTCGCTGAACAACGCGATGCTGATCATCGCCGGGTCGCTCGTCGGCTCGTCGGGCGCGATCCTGTCGTACATCATGTGCCACGCGATGAACCGGTCGTTCTTCAACGTGATCCTCGGCGGTTTCGGCGGCGAGGCGGCGGCGGGTGGCGCGGCAGGTGCAAAGGAGCAGCGGCCGGTGAAATCGGGCTCGGCCGAAGACGCATCGTTCATGCTCGGCAACGCGGAGACGGTCGTGATCGTGCCGGGCTACGGGCTGGCCGTGGCCCGCGCGCAGCACGCGTTGAAGGAGCTGACCGACAAGCTGGTCGAGAAGGGCATCGACGTGAAGTATGCGATTCATCCGGTCGCGGGGCGGATGCCCGGGCACATGAACGTGCTGCTCGCGGAAGCGGAAGTGCCGTACGAGATCGTGTTCGAGATGGACGACATCAACGGCGAATTCGGCCAGGTCGATGTCGTGCTCGTGCTCGGCGCGAACGACGTCGTGAATCCGGCCGCGAAGAACGATCCGGCGTCGCCGATCGCGGGGATGCCGATCATCGAGGCGTACAAGGCGCGCACGGTGATCGTCAACAAGCGCTCGATGGCGGCCGGCTACGCGGGCCTCGACAACGACCTTTTCTACATGGACAAGACGATGATGGTGTTCGGCGATGCGAAGAAGGTCATCGAGGACATGGTGAAGTCGGTCGAATGACGCGCGCGTCGGCAACGCGGCTGCCGGCTTCGATTCACGGGCAGCGTGACCGGACAGCGGGCAGGCACGACCGGCGCTAGCCGCCGGGCCTTTTTCACGGTGCGACGAGGTTCGCGACGCACGCGGCGATCGTGTCGCGTACGCGCACGATCGCCGGGTCGCGCTGCGTGCTCGTGCGCCAGCCGATTTCGACCGGGTAGTGCGGCAAGTCGACCGGGCATGCGAGCGCGCGCAGTGGTGTGGATTGCGCGATCACGCGCGCCGCGTGCGCGGGAATCGTCGCGACCGCATCGGAGCCGGCGAGCAGGTACGGCAGCGCGGCGAAATGCGTGGTCGACGCCGCGACGCGCCGCTTGTGGCCGAGCGTGGCCAGCGCCTCGTCGACGATCCCGATCACGCCACCCGACGATACGAGCAGGTGGTCGCGCTGCAGGAAATCGGCGAGCGTGAGCGTGCGCGGCGCCCGCTCGCGGGCCGCCGGGTCGATCAGGCACGCATAGCCGCCCGTCGCGACCGCGCGCCGGCTGAGTCCGTTCGCCGAGAAGCCGCCCGACGCGATCGCGAGGTCGACGCCGTGGCGCAGCAGCGCGTCGCCTGCGATGCCGCTGTGCGTCTGCCGGAAGATCAGCCGGATGCCGCCGGCTTCCCGCGCGACGGCGTCGATCAGCGCGCGGCCGAGCGCGATCTCGAAGTCGTCCGACAGCCCGATCGAGATCGTGCGGCCGATGCGGTCGCCGCCGTCGGCCGCGATCGCGAGGCTTTCGCGGCAACGGTCGAGCGCGTCGGACAGGATCGGCTTCAGTTCGTCCGCACGCGGTGTCGGCGCGAGCCCGCGGCCGGTGCGCACGAACAACGGATCGGCGTAGATCACGCGCAGCCGCGCCAGCGCCGCGCTCACCGCCGACTGCGTGAGGCCGAGCCGCAGCGCCGCGCGGCTAGCGCCGCCTTCCTCGTACAGCGCCTCGAATACTTTCAGCAGATTCAGGTCGAGGCTGGCGATATCATCTGCATTCATGACACTTATCGTTCTATCGATTTGATCGATGACATCATATCGATAAAGATGGCGTTACCCCATTCACCGGAGACGCCTTCATGTCCACGTCAGTCATTGCCGCGCTGCAGATCGGCGCATCGCCCGCCGGCACGCGCGCCACGCTCGACACGATCCTCGGCTACGAAACCGCGATCCGCGACAGCGGCGCGTCGCTCGTCGTGCTGCCCGAGGCCGTGCTCGGCGGCTATCCGAAAGGCGAGATCTTCGGCACGCGGCTCGGCTACCGGCTGCCCGAAGGCCGCGACGCGTATGCGCGCTACGCCGCGCAGGCGATCGACGTGCCGGGGCCCGAAACCGACGAACTGGCCGCGCTGTCGCAGCGCACGGGCGCGAGCCTCGTGGTCGGCGTGATCGAGCGCGGCGGCAGCACGCTGTACTGCACGGCGCTGTTCTTCGATCCGCGCGACGGGCTCGTCGCGAAGCACCGCAAGCTGATGCCGACCGGCACCGAGCGGCTGATCTGGGGGCAGGGCGACGGCTCGACGCTGCCCGTCGTCGACACGGCCGCAGGCCGCGCGGGCGCCGCGATCTGCTGGGAGAACCACATGCCGCTGCTGCGCTGCGCGATGTACGCGAAGGGCGTGCAGATCTGGTGCGCGCCGACCGTCGACGAGCGCGACGTCTGGCAGAGCTCGATGCGGCACATTGCGCACGAAGGGCGCTGCTTCGTCGTCAGCGCGTGCCAGGTGCAGCCGTCGCCGCGCGCGCTCGGCATCGACGTGCCGGGCTGGGATCCGGAGCGGCCGCTGATCCGCGGCGGCAGCGTGATCGTCGGGCCGCTCGGCGACCTGCTGACGGAGCCGCTGATCGGCGAAGCCGGGCTGGTGACCGCGCGTATCGATACCGACGAGCTCGTGCGGGCGCGCTACGACTTCGACGTGGTCGGGCACTACGCGCGGCCCGACGTGTTCTCGCTGCATGTCGACGAGCGGCCGAAGCGGACGGTGGTGTTCGGCGGGTAGGGACGGTGGGCCGGGCGCCGCACGGCGGCCCGGAACATGGACGGCGGCGGCGCGCGGCGCGAACGCCGTCGTGCCGCGTCAGCGCATCGGTGCTTCCGCGATCCGCATGTAGTCGGCGATCCGTCGTCCTTCCATGTCCGGAAACTGTTCGTGCACGATGATGTCGCCCATTCGCGCGATGTCGAAGGTCCGGAAATCGTCGCGCAGCTCGCACCACGCGCCGATCGTCCAGCGCCCGCCCCAGTAGACGAGCCCGAGCGGCCATACGCGGCGTTGCGAATGCGCGCCGAGCCGGTCGCGGTAGTCGAAGCTGACGACGTGGCGCGTGTCGATGGCCTGGTGGATCGCGTCGACCTTCGCGCAAAACGTCTCGTCGATGTGGAACGACGGCGCGAACACGGGCAGGCGGTCGAGCGCCGTGCGCTTGTCGGCCGGCATCGCCGACGCGATCTTCGCGAGCGCCGAGCGCGCGCCGCTCGCGAAGCGTGCACCGCCCCAGGTTTCGAGCATGCGCGCGCCGGTGGCGAGCGCCGCGAGCTCCTCGGCCGTGAACGTGAGCGGCGGCAGGCTCGCATTGCGGTTCAGCCGGTAGCCGATGCCGGCTTCGCCTTCGATCGGCACCCCTGACAGTTGCAGGTCGCGCACGTCGCGATAGACCGTGCGCGGCGACACCGACAGCCAGTCGGCCAGCTGCTGCGCGGTCGTGAGACGACGCCCGCGCAACAATTCGGCGATCTGGAACAGGCGGTCGGCACGGCGCGTCATGACGGCACCTCGATTCCAACGGCAGTGGGGACTTCGCGATGATAGCGCCGCGCGCGCCCGACGGCCGCTGCGCTCAGTGGCATTTCGGCGCGTGCAGGCCGACGCGGTTGCCTTCGGTGTCGATCAGGTAGCCGACGTAGCCGTAGTTGTTCGGCAGCTCGACGACTGAGCCCTGCACGACGCCGCCCGCGCGCTTCGCGCGTTCGAGCGCCGCGACGACGGATTCGCCGGCGTTCAGGTAGACGAGCACGCCGTTCGCGCTCGGCTTCATCTGCTGCGGATCGAACACGATGCTGCCGCCCGTGCTCGATGCGTCGCGGTCGAACGTCGCCATCGGCACGCCGCCGATGACTGCGCGCTGCAGCGTCGTTTGCAGCACGGTTTCGTAAAAGCGGATCGCCCGGTCGAAATCGAGGGACGGAATGTCGAACCACGCGATCGCGCGTTCCAGGGTGACGGTGGAAGTGGCAGTTGCGGACGTCATGACGCGCTCCTTGTTGCGTTGTTGTTCAGGTTCGGTGCGGAAGCCAGCCTTGCATTGCGCCGGGATTGCAGTGTGATCGCAGCCTGCTGACACCGTATTGTCAGTAGAGTTGTCACCCTTGACATGCAACTATTTGGTTGCATAATAAGGCCATTGACCCGGGAGCGGCATGGATCTCGTTTTCAAGGCGCTGGCCGATGCCACGCGCCGCCAGTTGCTTGATTTGCTGCACGCGAAAAGCGGACAGACCCTGTCCGAGCTGTGCGACGGGCTCGCGATGAGCCGGCAGGCGGTGAGCAAGCATCTCGCGCTGCTCGAGGCCGCGAATCTCGTCGCGACGACGTGGCGCGGCAGGGAGAAGCTGCATTACCTGAATCCGGTGCCGATCCACGACATCGCGGAACGCTGGATCGGCAAGTTCGAGCGTCAGCGCCTGCAGGCGCTGGCGGATCTCAAGCGCGGGCTGGAAGCGGCCGGCGATTCTGGAGACAACGATGAGTAATCTCGCCTTTGTGTACGTGACGTTCATTGCATCGACGCCCGAGCGCGTGTTCGACGCGCTGACCAATGCCGAGCTGACGAAGGACTACTGGGTGCGGCATCGCAACGCGTCGCCCGACTGGCGGCCGGGCTCGCGCTGGGAACATCAGGACTACGACGATCCGTCGCGCATCGACATCGTCGGCGAAGTGGTCGAGAACGATCCGCCACGCAAGCTGGTCGTCACGTGGCGCACGCCGTCAGGGGAGGGTGAGGAGTCGCGCGTGACCTATCTCGTCGAGCCGCACGAGGGCGTCGTGAAACTGACCGTCACGCACGACGGGCTGGTGCCGGGCTCGGAGATGGATCGCGGGATTCGCGGCGGGTGGCCGGTCGTGCTGTCGAGCCTCAAGACGCTGCTCGAGACGGGGCAGGCGCTGCCGTTCACGATGGGGCGCTGGGCGTGTTCGAAGCACTGAAACGAAACGCCGCCGTTGCCGCGGGTGCGGTAACGGCGGCGTTCCGGTTGCCGCGGAGGGGCCGCACCCGCGGCCCGATCGCGACGATGATGCGGATTACGCGTCGCCTTCCGGCGTGGCCGGGCGCGCCTTCACGCTGCCGGCGATCAGGTCGAAGCGGAACAGCCGGCATTCGAGCGCGCCGTTGAACAGCGGCGTCTTCGCCGATTCGCGCAGCCGCAGCTGGCCCGGCAGCGAACGGTCGGACGTGAGCAGGAACGCCTGCCAGCCCGTGAAGCGCTGCTTCAGCGCATCGCCGAGCGCGTTGAAGAACTCGCTGTCCGGCGCGTCGGTGTGGGTGCGGCGGAATGCGTCGTCGTTGCCGCGGTTGCGGCCCGTCTCGCGCACCTCGCCGCGCGCGCTGCGGCCGCGCACTTCGATCCGCTCGCCGTACGGCGGGTTCGCGAGGATGATGCCCGGGCCGTCGCACGGCGGCGTCATCCCGCGCGCGTCGACCTGCTTGAGCCATACCGACGGCACGCCCGCGCGCTCGAGGTTCGCGCGCGCCTTCTCGAGCATGTCGCCGGAGATGTCGCTGCCGTACACGCCGAGCGCTTCGCCGCGTTTGCCGCGCGCCGCGCGCTTCGCGTCCAGCGCCGGGACCTTCAGCCCCTGCCACGCGGTGATGTCGTACTGCTTGAGTTTCTCGAAGCCGAACCGGCGCTCGACACCCGGCGCCACGCCGAGCGCGATCTGCGCGGCTTCCGCGAGGAACGTGCCGCTGCCGCACATCGGGTCGTACAGCGCCGTGCCGGGCGTCCAGCCCGTCAGGCGCAGGATGCCGGCCGCGAGGTTCTCGCGCAGCGGCGCCGCGCCCTTGTCGAGACGCCAGCCGCGCTTGAACAGCGGCTCGCCTGACGTGTCGAGGTACAGCGTGCATTCGCCCGCCGTCAGGAACGCGAACACGCGCACGTCCGGCGCACCGGTGTCGATGCTCGGGCGCGCGCCGGTCTTGTCGCGCATCCGGTCGCAGATCGCGTCCTTCACGCGCAACGTCGCGAATTCGAGGCTCTTCAGCGGCGACTTGATCGCGGTGATGTCGACGCGCAGCGTCTGCGTGGCCGCGAACCAGCGCTCCCACGGCTGCTCGAGCGCGAGCGCGTAGACGTCCTGCTCGTTGCGGTAGGCGCGGTGCGCGATCTTCAGCAGGACCCGGCTCGCGATCCGCGAATGGAGGTTCGCGGCCATGCCGGCGGCCCAGCCGCCGCTGAAGTGGACGCCGCCCGGCACCTGCGCGCCCGCGGTGAACGGCGCGCCGTTCAGGTGGCGGCCGGCGATTTCGGCCAGCTCGGCGGCAAGCGCCGCTTCGAGGCCGCGCGGGCAGGGGGCGAAGAATTCGTACAGGGTGGGCGAGGACATAAGGCGGGTGAGGACGTGCAAAAGTCCACTATTGTACGCGGCGCGGGCGGCCGGGGCCGGCGTTGCGTCGCGTTTCGGTGCTGCGGCGCGGGCCCGGGCACCGCGCAGGCGTGCCCGAGATCT
>NZ_JAAGPO010000104.1:0-34953 GCF_017104825.1 Burkholderia sp. Ac-20345
TGAGGCCGCGCGCGATCCGGCCCGAGATCGCGGCCGTGAACGTCGTGCGGCGTGCCGCGTCGCCGAGCAGCGCGCGGCGATAGCCGTCGTCGATCGACGTCTCCGGGCACGCGACGAACGCGGTCCCGAGCTGGGCGGCCTGCGCGCCGAGCGCGAGCGCGGCGGCAATGCCCTCGCCATCCATGATGCCGCCGGCGGCGATCACCGGCAGCGTGCATTCGCGCACGATCAGGCGCGTCAGCGCGAACGTGCCGAGACGATCGTCGTGCGCGGTCGAGTCGAACACACCACGGTGCCCGCCCGCTTCGACCCCCTGCGCGACGATCGCGTCGACGCCGGCGGCGGCGATCTGGCGGGCCTCGTCGAGATTCGTCGCGGACGCGAACAGCGTGATGCCCGCGCGCTTCAGCGCGGCGATCACGTCCGCGGACGGCAGCCCGAAATGGAAGCTGACGACGGCCGGCCTTTCTTCGACGAGCAGCGCCTGCATCGCGCCGTCCGCGACGAAGCTCGTATAGATCTCCGACAGCGATGCGGGCGGCGTCGCGCCGTATTCGCGGAACGCCGGCGCGAGCCACTCGAGCCACGCGGTTTCGACGGCCGCGTCGGCATGCGCCGGCTGGTGGCAGAACACGTTGATGTTGAACGGCCGGTCGGTGAGCGCGCGCGTGTCGCGGATCATCTTGCGGGCGCCGTCGGCGTTCGTCGCGCCCACGCCGAGCGAGCCGAGCCCGCCCGCATTCGACACGGCGGCGGCCAGCGCCGGCGTGCTGACGCCGGCCATCGGCGCCTGGACGATCGGTGCACGCATGCCGAGCGTGCGCAACAGCGTCCGGTTGTCGGTCGATTGATTCATGTCGCTTGTCTCCTGCAAGATCCGTCATCGAAATGCTTCGGCCGGATACGGGCCGAAGCGCGTGCGTCGGGTTCGGCTCGGTGCGAGCTCGTCGTGCTTTGCGCGCAACCGGTTACGTGAAAGTCATGTCGAAAACGATGGATGGCCGTGCGGTGCGGCGGTGTCTGCAACTGTGGCGACGGCGTGCGTCGTCGCCACTGCCCGGCGCGATACCCGCATCTGCACCCATCCTACGCCAGCCCGCGATCCGCCGGCCAGCCGCTATCGGCCGCGCGCCCAATAAGCGAGCCCCGCGCAAACCGCCAGCAGCGCGCCCGTCACGAAGAACACCGAATGCAGCCCCAGTGCGACGCCGATCTGCCCGCCGATCACGGGGCCGATCACCTGCCCGCTGAACTGCGCGGACTGCAGGTAGCCCAGCATCTGCCCGGTCGCGCGCTCGTCGACCGATTGCCGCACGAGCTTGCCGATCGACGGCAGCAACCCCGCGAGCGTCATGCCCATCAACCCGCGCAGCGCGGCAAGCTGCCACCAGTGCGTGACGAACGCCTGCGGCACCATCGCGAGTGCGGTCAGCAGCAGGCAGCCCATGATCACGTTCCAGCTGCCGATCCGGTCGGCGAGCGCGCCGAGCCGCGCGGCGGTCAGCATGCTGCCGAATGCCGAGCACGCCATCACGACGCCGGCGACACGCGCGAGGTGGTCGCCGCCCACGCCGAGGCCGCCGATATAGACGGTGATGATCGGTTCGATCGACATGTTCGCGAGCAGCACCATCATCGCCGTCACCAGCAGTGCGGCGACCGCCGCGCGATTCGTGCGGTGCGGCGTGCCGGCCGCGGCGCTCGAGGTGCGCGTGCCGGCATCGGTGCCCGCGTGGAAGTCTTCCTTCACGACGAAGATCGTCAGCAGCGCGGCGACGGCGATCATCGCGCCACCGGCGAAGAAGGTGCCGCGAATGCCGAGCCAGCCCGGCAGCAACCCGCCGACGAGCGGCCCGACCAGGTTGCCCGCGAGCGCGCCGGTCGACAGGATGCCGAGCGCCCAGCCCGCGCGCTCGCGCGGCGCCTGCGTGCCGACCATCACGGTCGACGCCGACGCGTAGCCGCCGACGAGCCCCGCGAGCAGCCGCAGCGCGACGAGCTCGACCACGTTGTGCGCGACGCCGATCAGCGACATCACGATCGCCATGCCGATCGCCGCGCGCACGAGCATCGGCTTGCGGCCGAAGCGGTCCGCGAGGCGCCCCCACAGCGGCGCGGTGACGGCCGTGCCGAGAAACGTCGCGCCGAATGCGATGCCCGACCACTGGATCACGGCCGACTGCGCATCGACGCCGAGTTGCCGCACGTACAGCGGCAGGAACGGCAGCAACATGCTCAGGCTGACGAGCGTCGTGAACGAGCCGAACACGCAGACGGCGAGATTGCGCCGCCAGTAGCGCGTGTTGCGTTCGGCGTAGCTGGCGGCGGGCCGTTCGGCCAGTGCCGCGACGGGGGCATGCGAGAGCGTGCTCATTGCATGCTCTCCTTCACGGTCATCGGTGCGGGAAGCCGCTGCGTCGCGAAGATTGCCGACAACGGCACGAATACGAAACCGAAACCGGCAATGCCGATACCGGACACCACGCGGTGCGTCAGTCCGAACGCACGGGCGCGAGGCTGGTCGGGAAGCGCTCGATACATGTTGACCTCCATTCGCTGAACGGGTGGCATGCGCGTCCGTTGGTTGAAAGAAGTCTAGATTGAGCCGATTGTCGAGTGAATCCCCGTCGCGCGAAAGCCATTCTTCCGCATCCCGGTTCAATCGTCGTCGGTGATGGCCGCCAGCCGCGCGAAGTGCTCGCGCAGGCGCGGCGCCGCGAAATCGACGAATGCGCGCACCTTCGGCACCGAAAGGCGTCCGTAAGGCGTGACGAGATGGATCGGCAGCGGCGCGTGCTCGCTGTCGCGCAGCACGATTCGCAGCGCGCCGTCCCGCACCGGTTCGGCGACGTGATACGAAAAGAGCCGCGTGACGCCGTGCCCGGCGACGGCCGACGCAATCGCGCCGCGGATCGTGTTGATGATGAAGCGCGGCGCGAACTGGACGACCTGCGGCAACGCGGACGGCGCGGACGGCGCGGACGGCGGGAAACTCCACGAATCGAGGCCGAAATGCGTCATCGAGATGATCCGGTGCTGCGCGAGATCGGCCGGTGTCTCGATTGCCGGATGCATCGCCAGGTAATCGGGCGATGCCACGACGACCCGCCGCACCGCGCCGACCGGAATCGCCACCAGCGTCGAATCGGCCAGGTGCGCGATCCGCAGCGCGACATCCATCCCTTCGTCGATCAGGCTGACGGGGCGGTCGAGCAACTGCAGGCGGATCGACACGGCCGGATGGCGTTCGATGAATTCGTCGAGCAGCGCGCGCAGCACGTCTTCACCCGCGGCGACCGGTGCCGTGACCGTCAACAGGCCGCGCGGCGCCGAGCGCTCGTCGGCGACCAGCATGTCGGCTTCCTCGAGATCGGACAGGATGCGCCGGCACGCGGCCGCATAGCGTTCGCCGGCCTCGCTCAACCGGATCGTCCGGGTCGTGCGGTACAGCAGCGCGGTGCCCGTGTGCTCCTCGAGAAACGCGATCGCGCGGCTGACCGCCGCCGGCGACCGGCCCAGCTTCCGGCCTGCGCCCGCGAGGCTGCCCTCGTCCAGCGTGGCGACGAACACCTTCATCGCATCGATTCGATCCATGGTGTGAGTGAGCTGGGCGCGAACGGTCGTGTGATGGGCGGCTGGCAAGGGAGCGAGCAGTCTACCGCACGCGGGCGCGGTGCTTTGCCCGGGGGATACTGCACTTGCCGTTTTGGCCCTACAATGCGCAGGCGAAGAAACCGCATGACCGGCCGTCAGGGTGCCGCGTTCACCGAACGCAGCGTCCGACATTCAAGCGGTTCCGCTGAATAACGAACAACATCCAACCAGCACTCATGAAAAGAAGAACGTTTCTCGCGCTGCCCGCCGTGGCGGCGTCCGGCATGCTCGCCGGCTGCTCCAATTTCGGCCCCGTCACCAAGGCGTGGATGGAGGATTCGAAATACGACGAAACCTTGTCGACCTTCCTGATTACCGCGGACGGCAAGCAACTCGTCGTGCTCGGCAAGAAGTATCACTACATCTTCGAGATGCCGCCGAGCCTCGCGACGGTGCTCACTGCACCCTATCGTCCCAAGATCCACACGGCGTTCAACAATTTCGAGGCGCACGGCGACGCGATCACCGGTCAATACACGATGCGGCTGGACCGCTCGGATGCGCCGGCCGGCTCCGATGTGCGCGAGCGTGCGCTCGCGGACGGTTTCAAGAAGGACGGTGCCTACCTGGAGTCGGAAGGCACGATCAGCGGCAAGCGCTATCTGCCGAACGACGTCTCGCCTGCGTCGGTCCCGCAGGCGTTCAATCATCCTTACCATGTCAAGGTGACGGAAAAGCTGGGGGCTGTCGGCAAGGGCGCCAAGCTGGCGTTGTCGCCGATCGCGATGGCGGCCGATGGTGCGCTGGGCCTGCTCGGCCTCGCGCTGTTCCCGATCGCGCTCACCACATTCATCATCGTGGCGAGTTGAGACCGGAATCCACGGTGAAATCCCCTGCCCGAACGATGTTCCGGATCGGCTGCGCGGCCGCCTGTCTCGCCTTCGCGCAACACGCGTTCGCCGAAAGCGACTGGGACGCCGCCCGTCACGTCCGTACCGACTGGGTGTTCGCGTCGATGAAGGAAAGCGACGTGCGTCCCACGCTCGATCGCGCGCTGAGGGACCAGGCGCGTTGGGCCGACCAGCCCGGCAACGCTCCCGATGCAGGTGCGTTCCACTGCACGAAGCTCGCGTTGCCGCCGCCGTCGGCCGACGCGCAGGCCGCGTTCGATGCGGCACCGTCGCCGCGCGGCCGCGAAGCCGACAAGGCGTACGCGAAGGCCGCGTCGCTCGGTTCGTGGCGCGCGGCCGCGCGCCTGGCGAGCAGTTCGCTCGACGACGAGGACTGGGAAGGCGCACAGCCGGTAATCGCGTGGCTGCTCGTTCATCACGTGCCGGCCGGCTACAACAAGCTCGCGGATGTCTTGCAGGCGATGTCGGGCTACGACGGCGAAACACCCGGCGAGGGCATGAGCGGGATGATCGCGTCGCTGCGCTGGCGTGCGGCGCGCGAAGGCGATCCGGTTGCGCAGATGGAGATGGCCGATCTGTTCGAGAAGCTGGGCAAGGCCGATCTCGTCACGGCGTTGCGCACCTGCGCGACGCAGCAGAATCCGGCGCTGAAATGAAGCGAGCCGGTACGCCGCGATGATTGGCGGCGTACCGGCTCGTGTTGTGACGTTGTCGCGTCAGACTTCGTACCGCACCGCGTGCGCTTCGGTGGGCAGCGGCAGATCCCAACGCAGCAGCATCGCCTCGAGCGCTCGGTTCGTCAGCGACGTGTCGCGCCGTGCATTACGGCGCATCAGTTCCGCGCGCGATTGTTCGAGGTAGACGAGCGTCACGTCGGCGCCGTACGCAAACAGCAGGTCGAGCGTCTTCTTGCGCATCAGCGGCGACAGGTTCGTCGCATTCCACACGAACGGCTTTTGCGCGCGCAACAGCGCCTTGGCAGCGTCGACCGCATGGTGCGCGACGGCGCCCTCGTTCTGGCCATGACGCAATCCCAATGCATCGCGTGCATCGTCGAACGACACGACCGGCAGATCCGGATGATGCCGCGCAACCCACGTGTTCTTGCCCGACGCGGGCAGCCCCGACATCACGACGACCTGCGCGCCCGGCGCGCGGAACAGCGGATAGTCGGGATGCACGTCCGCGCCACGAAAGTAGCTGAGTGCCGTGTGCGCATCGGCAAACGCACGCGGCTGGCCGTAACAGCCCTCTTCCCGCGCCAGTTCACGCAACAGCTCGATGTTGTCGAGCACGCGCTGCGTATCGGCGCAGATGCGCCCGCGAATGTCGGCTTCGGCGAGCAGGCACAGCAGCGGCAGACTGACCTGCCACGACAGCTCGCGCGCAACGAACTCGGGCGTGCCGCGGCGCGACCCGCTCATTGCGAAGAACGGCACCTGGTGCACGGCGATCATCCGGCAGATCGCCTCGCGCACCGCGAACGGCACGCCGGCATCCCACAGCGCGATACGTGCATCGATCGCACCCTTGCGCGAGTGGCCGGGATGGCCGATCGCACCGGTGACGGGATCGACGACCGTCGTGCCGTGCTTGGCGATGTCGTGCAGCAGCGCGGCCAGGAACACGATTTCCTGGTCGGCGCGCGACGCGGCCTGGTACTCGGGCAGCGCGAGCAGCGCATCGATCACCATCGTCGTATGCGTCCACACGTCGCCTTCGCCGTGGTGTGCCGGCTCTTGCGGCGTCGTTTTAGCGTGTTCGAGCGCGGGAAACGCCGCGAGACACGCGTGATAGTCCGGCTGCCGGCCGGGTGCAGGCACGAGTGCCTGAAGTTGTTCGTACTTCATGATCAAGACTCCTCTCGAAACGGCGCACGGCCGTTCCGCATTCATTTGTTTCGGTGCGCAGCGGGGCTCGATGTCCACGTTACCGTCGGGCGCGGCGCATACAGGTCGACATCCGGCGCGAGCAGGTTCGGGATGAACGGCTGCTCCGAGTGATGGCGCGCCGATTCGAGAATGGCCTGCACGAAATCGTGGCGCACCCACTTCAGGCGCGCGGTCGTCGTGTCGTCCGTCTCGACCTTCACGTAGAGCCCTTCGGAGCGCTCCGACTTGTCGCACTGCTGCCATGCGCGCGCGAGGTCGAGCCCCTGCCGCCGCACGGTCTCCTCGAACGCGCGACGCCAGTCCGGTGTCTTCGCGAGCGACGGGCCGAGCAGTGCTTTCAGGTCGGCGAGCCGCGCGGGCGCGATGCCTTCGTACAGCACGGGCACCGATAGCACGGGCCCGTCGGCGAGCAGCGCGCGACGCGCGGGCGTCGACAGGAAACGGCCCGTCGCACGGTCGAACACATCGAACTCGAAAAAGTGATGCGGCAGCGCGTCGTAGAACACCGCGTGCTTCTTGCTCATCGTCTCGCCGTACATCACGTACCGATCGCCGAGGCGGTCGAGCAGCCAGCCGGCATGGGCGGCTGCCCACGTCTTCACGAAACCGAACTGCCGCTCGCGGCCGCCGCCGGCCAGATAGTGGCCGCGCGACTGCAGCAGCAGTTCGCCGCCCGGGCTGAAGCTGATGCCCGTGTTCGCGCCGTCGAGCTTTTCCTCGACGACGAGATGGGCGCCCGCGAGGGTGCGATAGGGAACGTGGTCGTGACCTTCGTCGCCGTCCTGCAGGCGCGAGCCTTCGAGATGCGGCGTGCGCGGGTAGCGGGCGAGGTCGAGCGATTGCGCGTAGGCGCGAAAATCCAGCGTCATGGTCTTTCTCCGGAAACAACAGAAAAAGCCGACGACGTGAACGAACGATGGTGTGTGCGTTGCGGTGTCAGTGCGTGTCCGGGCGCGGCCCTGCGATCACTGTTCCGGCACTGCGAGGCAGACGGAAACGGGCAGGACGACACGCGGCCGGGACGGCAGTCGTCGGCGTATCAGGCGAAGGGACGAATGTTTGCGGGCACTTGGATCACCGGTTCGATGAGGGTTCAGGGATGAAGCAGGCGGATGCTACGAAACGGCTTTTGCGCTGTCAAGCGTGGCCGGGCACATCCGTTGTGGCTGTCTGCGTGCGTCGAATGCCTGCTGCTGTGTGTTGCGCGCGCCATCGACACATAAATAATCCGGATTCCTATGTGTGTGTTTTTCGCCACATCGAGCGGTGATTCGACCAGCAACGTTGCGCTACCCGCTTGCTGCGCCCGCAGCGTGCATGCTAGAGTCGCCGCCATTCCGATCAACCCCTCACTCGCAAGGAGAAGAAAACATGACGTCACGCCAGCACTCCTCCCGTCGCGGGTCGTAGTTCGGGTTTTTCGCGTCCGTTCGTTTCATCGTTCACGCCACGCAGCACATCGTATCGCCGTCATGGCGATGAGCCGGGTCGTTCCGATCCGGTCGTGCCGCCCTCTTCCCGACTTCCGATGTCGGGCAGCGCATGTGTGCGCTGCCTGCGCCATGGCCCGCCGTTCTACTTTTTCATCGAACGGAAACCTCCATGGGCAATTCCATGCAATATCTGGCCGAGCGCATCACGCTGTGCGCTTGCGCCACCACCTGGATCGAAGGTGAGGCCATCCGGCAGCTCGAACACGCTGCCACCCTCCCCGGCATGCGGCGCGTCGCCGGCATGCCCGATCTTCACCCCGGGCGCGGCTACCCGGTTGGCGCCGCGTTTTTTTCGACGGGCCGGCTCTATCCGGCGCTGATCGGCGGCGATATCGGCTGCGGGATGGCGCTGTGGCAAACCGCGCTCGATGCGCGGCGCGTCAGCGCGTCGAAGCTTGCGAGCCGGCTCGGCTCGATCGACGCCACGCCCGATGCAAGCTGGCAGCCGCTCATTGCGGCCGCTGGGTTCGCGGATCACGCCTATGCGGCATCGCTCGGCACGATCGGCAGCGGCAATCATTTCGCGGAGGCGCAGCGGATCGACGCGGTGTACGACACCGATGCCGTCCACGCGCTCGGTCTCGATTCCGATCGCCTGCTGTTGCTCGTGCATAGCGGGTCGCGCGGCTTCGGCCAGTCGATCCTCGAGCAGCACATGCGCGAGCACGGCTACAACGGCCTCGACGACACGGATGCCGCCTGCACGGCGTACCTCGCGCGTCACGATGCGGCGTTGCGCTACGCGATCGCGAACCGCGACCTGATCGCGCGGCGCATGCTGGCGCGCTGGCGCACCGATGGCCGGTGCGTGCTCGACGTGAACCACAACCTGGTGAGCCGCGCGACCGTCGACGGCGAGCCGGGCTGGCTGCATCGCAAAGGCGCGACGCCGGCCGACGCGGGTCCGATCGTCATTCCCGGGTCGCGCGGCGACTACAGCTACCTCGTCGCGCCGGTGCGGCCCGACGATGCGGCGAGCCTTGCGTCGCTGGCGCACGGCGCGGGCCGCAAGTGGGCGCGCGGCGATTGCAAGGGGCGCCTCGAACGGCGTTTCACGCCGTCGCAGCTCACGCGCACGCCGCTCGGCAGTCACGTGATCTGCGAAGACCGCGAACTGCTGTACGAGGAAGCGCCGCAGGCCTACAAGCCGATCGACAGCGTCGTCGACGCGCTCGAGGCGGCCGGCCTGCTGCGCAAGCTGGCGCGGCTCGCGCCGGTGCTGACCTACAAGACGTCCGGGGAGGCTGGCCGATGCTGATGCAGATTTCCTCGGCGCACGGCCCGCTGGAGTGCCAGCTCGCCGCGGCCAATGCCTTGCGGCGCCTGCAGGCGGAGGCCGACGCGCAGCGCGTCGTCGTCACGGTGCTCGATGCGCAGCCGGGCGAACGGCCCGGCACACTGCGCTCGGCGTTGCTCGATCTCGACGGGGCCGCTGCGCAGGCGCTCGCGGACCGCTGGACGGGCACGCTGCAATGGATTTGCGCGAGCCCGTACCGGTTGCGCCATCCGCGCAAGAACTGGTTCATCGGTATCACGCGCTGTGCCGACGCGCAGCCGCTGCCGGATGGCGACGTGCGGTTCGAAGCGATGCGCGCACGCGGGCCGGGCGGCCAGCACGTGAACAAGACGAGCTCCGCGATTCGTGCGACCCATGTCGCGACCGGCCTGTCGGTACGCGTGGAAAGCGAGCGCAGCCAGCACGCGAACAAGCGCCTGGCGCTGCAGTTGCTGCAGGTGCGGCTGCAGCAGGAAGCCGACCGTCACGCGTCCGATGCGCGCCGGCAGCGGCGGATGCAGCACTTTGCGCTGGAGCGTGGCAACCCCGTGCGCGTGTTTTGCGGGGCGGCGTTCGTACCGGCCGACTGAGCACGACAGCGTGGCCGCCGGCGGTTGTCGAGCCGGTGGCCACGTAACTGGCCTCATGGTTTTCCCGGCCTGCCGGTTGCGCGAGCGCGCAACCGGTTCCGGTGCGTTTCCGCGCGCCACGCAGGCTGCACGGGCCTGCCGCGCGCCTGCCGGCTGCCGCGTGTTCCGCACCCTTTCTGCGCAGGAAAGGACGCTTGAAACTTCCGCAATTATCACGTGCGGCGGATTTGCCCACCATGTGTCCAACGATCGGTACAGCCCGCCTATCCGGCCCTTTCACGGGCCTTGCGGTGCCTGCCGCCATGTCGTGCGACCGGATGCATCGCGCCGGTCGCGAACGGCCGGGCCCTGCGCCACGGCGTATCGATAATCAGGAGACACGATGAACAGCCATTCCCTCGATCTCGGCGGCAACGCGGGCAAACCCGCGTCCGCGCGACCGCCGGCCGCTGGCGCCGGCGTCGGCGCCGATGCGTCGACCCTCCCCGCCCGCCGCGTCACGCTCGGCGATTTCATGGACGAGCTGCCGGTCGGCGCCTTGCACCGGTTCGTCGTCTGGGTGATCGGCATCGGACTGTTCTTCGACATGTACGAGATCTTCCTCGTCAGCACGATCGGTTCCGCGTTGCAGAACGAGTACGGGCTGAGCCGCCAGAGCGCCGATTTCAAGCTGCTGCTGGCATCGGCCTTCATCGGCATGTTCGTCGGTGCGATGTTCCTCGGCAGCCTCGCCGACCGCATCGGCCGGCGCAAGGCGTTCCTGCTGACGCTCACGTGGTACAGCGCGTTCTCGCTGGTCGGCGCGTTTTCGGTGAATGCCGACATGCTCGTCGCGTGCCGGTTCCTGACCGGCATCGGCGTCGGCGCGATCTATCCGGTTGCCGACAGCTTCCTGTCCGAGATCCTGCCGAAGGAAAAGCGCGGGCGGCTCGCCGCGTGGGCCTATACGACTTCCTATGTCGCGGTGCCGCTCGTCGGCTTCCTCGCGTTGTGGCTGAACCCGCTGCATGTGGGTGGCGTGGCCGGCTGGCGCATCATCCTCGCGATCGGCAGCCTCGGCGCCGTGTACGTGCTGCTCGTCCAGCATCGCCTGCCGGAGAGCCCGCGCTGGTTGCTCGCGCAAGGTCGCACCGCCGATGCGCACGCGGCATTGCGGCGCTTCGCGGAAGGCACCGGCGTGCGCGTGCCCGAGCAGTTCGCGGAACCGGCCGAGCCGCAACGGCCGCTCGGGCTCGGCGAGCGCATCGCGCTGTTGCGTCGCGAGCCCTATGGTGCGCGCTACCTGATGCTCGCGATCTTTCACCTGTTCCAGGGCTTCGGCTATTACGGCTTCGGTACGCTCGCCAGCACGGTCGTGAAGAGCCGCGGCTTCGACGTGACGGACAGTACGCTGTTCATTGCGCTGTCGTTCATCGGCTATCCGATCGGCTCGCTGCTGTCGATTCCGCTGCTCAACTGGATCGAACGCCGCACGCTCGTGATCGTGTCGATCCTGTCGATCGCCGTGTTCGGGCTGTGCTTCGCGTACTCGGGGCATACCGTGCTGATCGTCGGCTTCGGGTTCCTGACGACCTGTGCGTCGAACGTGTTCAGCAACGCGTATCACGTGTACCAGGCGGAGATTTTCCCGGCGCGTGTGCGCTCGACGGCGATCGGCAGTACCTATGCGCTGTCGCGGATCGTCAGCGGTGCGCTGCCGTTCGTGTTGCTGCCGGTGCTCGGCAGTTACGGCGCGGGGGCGATGTTCGGCGTGATTTCGGTTGCGCTCGGTATCGTGGCGGTCACGCTGCGTGTGCTCGGGCCGCTGACTACGCGGCGCAGCCAGGACGAGATCAATCCGGTTTGAACGTTTGTCGATGCGGGGGCGCGGGAACGCGCTCCTCGCATCATGTCTGGTGCTTCACGCCAGGGACGTTACGACGACATTCCCGCCAGAGAAATGACGACGGTGAATTCGATCCCCGATTCAAAATCCAGCGTCGTGGTCGAGAACCGCGGATCGTCATCGAGGTAGCGCTTGTACGGTCGAACGGCGTCCTCGGCCGTGTACATGTTGTCGGCCAGTACGATCGATCCCGGGCGCAGCAGGCGCTCGATCTCCTTGAACACCTTCAGATAGACGTCGGCCCATACGTCGATGAACACCATGTCGAACGTACCGTCCAGTTCGGCAACGGTCTCGAATACGTCGCCTTCCCGCACGTCGACATACGCGTCCAGGCCCGCCGTTGTGACGTGATCGCGCAAACGCGTGCACTTGAGCGCATCGCGTTCGGTCGCGACGACCACGCCGCCGCCCAACGTGCGCAGTGCCTCGGCGAAATACAGCGTGGACACGCCGCATGAACTGCCGAGCTCGAGGATTCTGGCCGGCCGTTGCGAGAGCACCAGGTTGCGCAAGAATCCGCCCGTTTCCGGTGACACGGCTAACGACAGCGGACTGCCTTCCGGGGACGCGAAGTCGTCGCTGGACAGCCCGAACGTTTCGAGAAACCGCCCCCGCAGACGGGGTGCGATCGCTTCGTATTCGTCGGCCAGCGACAGAAAATCCTCGTTCGATCCCTGGAACTGCGCGCGGGCGCGGGCGACGATTTCGGTCCGGCTCTCTTCATGGAGCCGTCGCAGAAGGACGGTGGTGGGTGAAGCCATGTGCATTCCTTGACGAAATTGATCGTTTCGACGATGTATCCAGCGACGGCCTCTCCTGCGAGGGGGCTGCGCCGTCGCTCGATATCGGCGATACACGGTGGTTGCTATGCCGTTCGGGCGAGCGTGATGGCGCGTTCGGGGCACGCGGTCACACACAGTCCGCACGATCGGCACGCGTGCGCGTTCGGCGTGTAGGCGACTTTCATGCCATGTACGCGGAGCTTCAGGCGATGCATTAGATCGAGGCCGACGTAATCGGCGTTGTCGATGCGCCGGATCTCGAACACGTCCTCGGGGCAAACCGCGACGCAATCCCCTTTGCCTTCGCAACGTTTCAGATCGACGACCGGCGCGATCACGCCCGGCTTCTGCTTGCAGTCGCCCGCTGATTTTTCGCGCACGTTCACTCTCCCGTGGGCCGCTTGCCGCCGGATCGCCATGCGGTCCGGAATTGCTCGCGTTCTTCGGGCGTCATGGATTCCCACTTGCGCCAGTGGCGCCGACCGCGCCAGCCGTGGTGTCCGCGGAATCCGCCGAACAGGATGCGGCTCAGCACGAGCAGGCCCAGCGCATGCAGGAAGTCGATCGTACGGGCGCCGACGAACAGCGCCGGCATCACCCAGTTCCACAACATCATGACGACCCATCCGAGCACGGCTATCGCGATCACCACGAGCAGCGCCTTGCCTGCACATCTGATTCGAAAATTCATCTGTCGACTCCTTTAGGTATTGTCCAGTTCGTCATAGACGGGCTGCAGCCGGGCACGCAGATGCAGGACCGCATAGCGTTTGCGAGCGAGCAGCGTATTGAGCGCGACACCGCTTTGCTCGGCCATCTCCTTGAAGGAACAGCCCTCCAGTTCGTGCGCGATGAATACCTCGCGCTGATTCGCGGGCAACTCGTCGAGCGCATCCTGCAAGGCCTTGAGCAACAGCGTGCGCGCGTAGCTCGCTTCGGGGCCGGCATCGTGCGCGGGTAGCGCGAGGTCCAGGCGATACTCGCTGTCCGCGTCATCCTCGGCGTCGAACAGATCCGCCAGCGGCTGCTCCTTCTTCTTGCGAAAGCGGTCGACGATACGGTTGCGCGCGGCACGGAACAGCCACGCGCTCGCCTGTTCGATCGGCGCGGGCAGCCGGTACGCCTGGACGAATTCGTGAAACACGTCCTGCAGGACGTCCTCGGCATCGTCCGGGTCGCGTATCCGACGCCGGATAAAGTTCACGAGCCTCGTTCGTTCACGCATCACTATCGCGGTGATGTCGCGGTCTGGGTCGGTCATCGTGCGTGAAGTGAGTGCGATTCCATGTGCCTGAAGACGTTTCAGGCGCGCGAATATTGTGTCGAGTGTGAAAATTTACTGCCGAAGGCGTCGGCTTTACGGCAGAGATCGTTCATGCCGCCAAGTCGGCGGAACGCCGGTTTGTCCTGCCGGAAGCGCGTCGCCGACGCGACCGGGAAGGTGTAAAGACGGTGAAAGGAACGAGCCGCGACGACAGCGCGGAAAATGCGTTTCGCGGCAGCAAAACGTGACGGCTGCAGGCGCGTGACCCGGCATCGGCGCTCCCTGGACGAGAGGGAGAAGCGTGTGACGTGATCGCGGTCGCTGGCTGCAGTCGAGTCGTACGCGTCGAAGGTCGCTCGTGATCCTGAGCGCCCCGGTCACATGAGCACGCGCCCCGTCGCGGCTAGCCCGAACCGGGCATCAAAAGTCGTGCGCGTGTCGAACCTGTTTCCGCATCGATCATGGCGTCATCGAACGGGGAATCCATGCCGTTCGAGAAACTCGGATACCAGGGGCTCCCACACGTCGATACCGTGTGCGAACAGCATGTGCCCGTTTGTCTCGAACGGCGGAAGCAGCCGATAGTCGGCGCTGCCACCCGCGCGAACGAACGCCTCGTGCCAGGCGCTGCTATAGGCTGGAGCGAAGTACTGATCGTTTTCGGTATAGATCCAGAGCATCGGGACGCGAGCCGTCTTTCCGAAGCGCGAATACATGGCCTCCAGGCGTTCGCCCTGGCATGGCACGCCCGGATGCTCGACCGGATCGCCGCCGGAACCGCCGGCGAAGTTGATGGCCCCGATCACGCCGTCCGGATTTTCGGCCGCCATGGCCGTCGTGACGAACCCGCCGACCGATTGGCCAACCATGACGATTCGATGTGGATCGACATGGGGCTGCCGCCGCGCGTAGTCCAGTACGGCAAGCTCTTCGGTGCGCGCCGCATCGATCATCGGTGCATAGTCCTTCTGACGACATTTGCCGCTGTATTCCGGATCGAATTGCGTGCCGAACTGACCGTAGCCGATGCGCGTCGGCTCGAATACGGCGAAGCCCCGTTTCACGAAAAAGGCGGCTTGCCGGGTGAAGCGAAAACGCGGCGGCGTGCCGCGATCCGCGCCGCGACCATGATTGAGAATCAGGATCGGGAATGGTCCATCGCCGTCCGGAAGAAATTGCGTGATCACCACCTTGCCCGTTTGTTCCGCCCCGTAAAAATCCTTGACCGCCACGTCGATTGTCGAAGCCGATTCGTGCAGGTCCGATCTGAGCTGCTCGGCGCGGACGCCGGAGATCGAGAGCGCAACGCAAATCCACAACAGGCGTTTGGCAATTGTCATCGTGGCCTACGTATCAGGAACGGATGGATTCAGCGTGGCGATGGCCGACGCGTGAAACGCGGCAGCCGAAGTCACGTTTCTCGGGCACATGAACACGCAACCCGGCGCCGTGACGCCCATCAGGCCGAGCGTCCGGAATGTCGATGATTCTGATGTCAAGGTCGAATGTCCGCAACCGGCGATAGTCGGCGGATCAAACGGACGGCGCCCCGCCCCCGTCCGCATCCGGGCCCGCCGGGATCGCCTTGTGTCTTAGCGCGTCAGTCAGTGCCTGGCCGGCGTCGGCGATGTGTGCGGCCAGGCGCTCGCAGGCTTCGTCGACCCGACCGGCGCATGCCGCATCGAATATCTCGACGTGCTCGTTATCGGAGCGCGCGCGCCAGTCGAGCCATTTCCACGCGGCAAACAGATGGCGCGCGCTGGCCTGATGCAGATCCGCGATCACGGAGACGACCCGCGGCATGCCGCACGGCGTGGTGATCGCCTGATGAAAGCCTCGATTGACGCGTTCGAGCGCGGCGATGTCGCCCGATGGTGCGCTGGCCTCGAGAAAGGACGCGGCGAGTGCCAGGTCATCTTCGGTGTAGCGGGGAATCGCGTACCGGAGCGCGAGCGGTTCGAGCGCAGCCCGCATTCGGGCGACCTCGACGACCGCCTCGACATCGAGCGGCGCCACGCGAACCCCACGCCGAGGCTCCGCGACGACCAGGCCCTGTGCCTCGAGCCGACGGAACGCTTCGCGGACCGGCACGTGGCTCGTACTGAACGCGTCGGCCCACTCGTCCTGCTTGAGCCGCTCGTCCGGCGCCAGCTCACCCGACACGATCCGGGCGGCAATCGACTGCGCGATATGCGCCGCGACCGAGCGATCGTCCTTGACATCGCCACTCATCTCAACCACCATAAAAATAGATTATCTATAATCTATAGTAGCAGATCAGGAGACAGCCATGCGCCACCGCCGCCCCGCCCGACTGCAGGACATCGCCGGCATCGGCGTCGATCGCATGGGTTCAATCGCGGACCGCTCCGGCCGCGACGTGCTCCGGCTGGAGAATCTCGATACGGATATCCCGCCGCACGCCGACGCGCTCGCGCGGACTCGCGCGGCGGTGAGCGAGGATGCCGCGAATTCGTATCTGCCATTCGTCGGCCACGACCGGCTGCGCGCCACCGTTGCGGCACACGTCACCGTGCAGACGGGGGTGAACTACCGGGCCGACAATGTCATCGTCTCGGCAGGCGGCCTGTCCGGCATCCTGAACGTCCTGCTGGCCGTGCTGGAAGTCGGCGACGAGGTCATCCTGACGGACCCGACCTATGCGGGACTGCTCAACCGCGTGCGACTGGCCGGCGGCTCGCCCGTGCAGATTCCGTTCAGCTTTCACCCGGGCGCGGCATGGAAACTCGATCGCGCGGCGATGTCCGCCGCGTGTGGCCCGAAGACGCGGGCCATGCTGTTGATGTCCCCGTCGATGCCTTCCGGCGCGGTGCTCGACGAGGATGACTGGGCCTTCGTCGCCGGGCTGTGCGTGCAGCACGACCTGCTGCTGATCGTCGACGGCGCGATGGAGCGGCTGTTGTTCGACGGGCGCAAGGTCGTTCATCCGGCCCGGCTGCCCGGCATGGCCGAGCGCACGATCACGGTGGGCTCGGCGTCGAAGGAGTTGCGGATGATCGGCTGGCGGGTGGGCTGGATCGTGGCGCCGGACGTGTTCATCCCCGATCTGGTTGCGGTGTCGCTTGCGAATGTGGTCGTACCGGTCGGCATCGCGCAGGAGGCCGCCGCCATCGCGCTCGAGCGCTCGGCGACCGACCTGCCCGATTACGTCGCGGAACTGCAGCGGCGTCGCGACGCCATCGCCGCCGAGCTTCACGGTCTGCCGTTCGGCATGCCTGCGGGCGGCTGGTCGATGCTGCTGCGCGTGTCGGATTTCGGTCTCACGGGTGAACAGATGTCGGAGCGGCTGCTCGAACTGGATGTATGCGCGACGGCGATGACGGGCTGGGGCCGGCAACACGGAAGCGCCTTTATCCGGTTCGTCTTTGCGAACGAGCCGGTGAACCGGTACACGGGATTCGGCAGGAAAGTCATCGAGGGACTCGGAATGTGAGGATTCCTTCTGGAATTCCTCTTCCCGAAAGTGGGTGCCCCGAGGCGCGTGCCGAACAGCGTGAAGATAGAACGCGCGGATCGGTAGCCGGCGTGCCGGGCCGGTCTTGCCGCCGGCCGATCGCAATCACCGCGCCGACATGAAATCGAACAGCTTCGCGATATCGGTGGTCAGCACGGTACCGGCCTTCACGCCGACCCACAGCGTGCGCGTCGCCCACGCATCGTCGAGCTTCACGACTCCGAGCCGCGCCGCGCGCTCGCCGGTCACCGCATCGCGCGGCAGGATGCCGATGCCGAGCCCCGCCTCGATCATCCGGCTCACACCGTCGAAATTCGATACCTGGATCCGCAGCTTCAGCGAGCGCTCGACCGCGAACGCGGCGTCGGTCATGCGCGCGAGCAGCGAACTGCCGTCGCTGAGCCCGACGTAGTCCTCGTCGAGCGTATCCGCGAAGCGGATGCTGTCGCGCGTGGCGAACCGGTGCGTGCGCGGCACGAGCAGCACGAGCTCGTCGCGCCGGTACAGCCGCCGTTCGATGCCGGGCGCCGGCACGTTGTCGGCGAACACGCCGAGATCGGCCTTGCCGGATGCGAGCGCGTCGACGATCTCGTGGCTCAAACGCTCCTCGAGGCTCACCTTGATGCCCGGATTGTCGGTGAGGAACGCGGCGAGATCGGCGGGCAGGAACTGGACGATCGCGGACGTGTTGGTCCACACGTGGATGTGGCCGCGCACGCCGGCAACGTAGTCGCTCATCTCGTGCGCCATCCGGTTGACCTGCTCGATCACCTTCGCCGCGTGGTCGAGCAGCGCGCGGCCCGCGGGCGTCAGCTCGACGCCGCGCGCATGCCGGACGAACAGCGCACTGCCCGTCACGCTTTCGAGCTCGGCGATGCGCTTGCTGACCGCGGACAGCGTGAGCTGGCCGTGTTCGGCCGCCTTCGTCAGGCTGCCGTGCTCGGCGACGAGCGCGAACACGCGCAGCGACTGCAGATCGAAATGAAGCGGGTTCACCATGTCGTGGGTCCTGGGAAGGCCGTGCCAGCGCGTGCTTTCATCGCGGCTGCCTGACGCCGATCATACGCCCGGCCGAGTGCGCGCGAAATGGCAAGGCTAGCGCTGCGCGACCGCTTGCAAGGCAGCGAGCATCGCACCGTCCGGCTTCGCGAGATCGTCGAGTACGTCGAAGTGCTGCATGCCGGGGAGCCCGACATGAACGATCCGCTCACCCGCCGCGTCGCATGCCGTCGCGTAGTCATGCGCCTGCCGGACGAGTTCGGGCAACTCCGCATCGCCGACCGCGACGACCGTCGGCGCGCCGGGCCCGATATGGCGCAACGGGCTGTACGCTTCGACCTCTTGCGCGGTGAGTTGCAGCTTGTCGTTCAGGCAACACAGCGAGATCGGTTCGAGATCGACGAGCGGGCTGATCGCGAGCGCCGAGACGACGGCCGGATGCGCGCGGTGCACGGCCGTCAGGTGGCCGCCGGCCGAATGGCCGCTCAGGTGGATCGGCCGCTTCGCGGTGCCGAGGCCGTCGGGATCGTTCGCCAGGTAGTCGAGCAGCGCACCGATCTCGCCGACGATGCCGGTCATCGTCGCGACCGGCGCGAGCGTGTATTCGGCGAGTATCACGTCAAAACCGCGCGCGAGCGGCCCGCTTGCCGCATACGCGAAATCCTCTTTCGCGCAGTGCTGCCAGTAGCCGCCGTGAATGAAGACGAACAGCGGCGCATCGGGCTGACCGCACGACAGCCAGTCGAAACGCTGCGCGGGTTGCGGGCCGTAACGCAGGTCGCGCCGGACGGAAGCGGCTTCATAAAGCGTCGTACTGCGCGCCTGCATCGACGCCAGCAACGCGGGGAAATCGGGCACGACCTTCGTGTTCAGATAGGCGGCGTCGAGCGCCGCGCGGTCCATGCCGCGATAGAGGATCGTCATCGGGAATCGCCTGGGTCGGGTTGCGGAAGCGCGGACGCAAGCGTCGCGTCCGGTGCGAAGGCGGCCTCTCGGTCGCCGATGCACGCATTATCCGCAGCGCGGTACGGGCCGGCTATCCGGAATCGGCGAGCGCGGAAACCGGCTGTCCGTTTTCGGCGGGAGATCCGCGCGGCATGCGGCCGCACCGGTGTGCTCCGGGCCGCATGCGCGACTGTGCGAGACGGCCGGCGGTGCGCCGAAGATCAGATCAACTCGGAGATCTCGATCAGGTTCAGGTCGGGATCGCGCACGTAGACCGAGCGGATCTTCTGCGTCGCGCCCGTGCGTTCGACCGGCCCTTCGACGATCGGCCATTCGACGTGCTTCAGGTGTGCGATCACGTCGTCGAGCGGCACCGACGCGATGAAGCACAGGTCGAGCGCGCCGGGCACCGGCACATGCGCTTTCGGTTCGAACTCCGCGCCGCGCACGTGCAGGTTGATCTTCTGGTTGCCGAAGCGGAACGCGATCCGGCCGGCGCCGAAGGTTTCGAGCTGCATCTGCAGCACCTCGGTGTAGAAGTGCTTCGTCCTGTCGGGATCGACGCAGGTCAGCACGAGGTGGTCGAGGTGATCGATCAGTGCCATGAGGTTCTCTCCGGTTCGTTGTTCATGAGAAAGCGCGTTGCGCGGGCATGTCGCCGGCGTCCGCGCGCGGCGGCGGATGAAGGTCCGAGCGGCGCCCGGCCTTCAGGATCTGGCTCGGCACGTCATGACCGATCAGCGCGGGCAGCCGGGCCGACGCGGCCAGCACGGCCGCGAGATCGATGCCCGTATCGTAGCCGTCGAGTTCGAGCATGTGTACGAGTTCTTCGGTGCACGCGTTGCCGGTCGCGCCCGGCGCGTACGGGCAGCCGCCGAGGCCGCCGAGCGATGCGTCGAAGCGGTCGATCCCGGCATCGAGTGCCGCGAGCGTGTTCGCGAGTGCCATCCCGCGTGTGTTGTGGAAGTGCAGCGTGAGCTGCAGCGCACCGAAGCGCTCGCGGGCGCGTGCCGACAGTTCGCGCACCTGCGATGGAAACGCCATGCCCGTCGTATCGCACAGCGTGAAGCCATGCACGCCGATATCCGCGAAGCGCTGCATCCACGCGAGTACGCCTTCGGCCGGTACGTCGCCCTCCATCGGGCAGCCCATCGCGGTCGATAGCGACACGTTGATCGCAACCCCGGTGCCGCGTACCGCGTCGATCACGTCGCGCAACTGCGCGAACGACTGCTCGCGCGTCATCCGCAGGTTCGCGCGATTGTGGCTTTCGCTCATCGACATCACGAGGTTCACTTCGTCGACGCCGCACGACAGCGCGCGCTCGGCACCGCGCACGTTCGGCACGAGCACCGTATAGACGACACCCGGCGCACGCGCGATGCCGTGCATCACGGCCTCCGCGTCGCGTAGTGCGGGAATCGCCTTCGGCGACGTGAACGACGTGACCTCGATCTTCGCGTAGCCGCACGCGCTCAGCGCGTCGACGAGCGCGATCTTGTCGTCGGTGTCGACGAAGGCCGCTTCGTTCTGGAAACCATCGCGTGTCGCGACTTCTTGGATGTAGAGCCGTTTGCGTTGCCCGTTCATGCTGTCTTCTCCTGTTTCCGCTTCTCAGATCACGCCGCGCGTGCGCCAGTCGCCGCGCGTCGCCGCATCGATGCCGAGCGATTCGAGTACCGCGTCGGTATCCGCGCCGAGCGCGGGCGCCGCGTGTTCGATGCGCCCGGGTGTCGCGCCGAGCTTCGGCACGATGCCCGGCACGAGCACGGGCGTGCCGTCGGGCAGCGCGGCGTCGACGAGCATGTCGCGCGCACGGTAATGCGGATCGGCCGCGATATCGGCCACGTCGTAGATGCGCCCGGACGGAATGCGCGCTTCGTTCAGCGCGGCCAGCACCGCGTCGAGATCGTGCTGCGCGCTCCATTCGCCGATTGCCGCATCGATGCGCTCGACCTGCGCGACGCGCCCGTCGTTGTGCGCGAGCGCGGGATCGCTGCCGAGATCGGGCCGGCCGATCAGCTCCATCAGGCGTCGGAAGATGCTGTCGCCGTTGCCGGCGATCAGTGCGTACTTGCCGTCGCGGCAGCGGTACGCGTTGGTCGGCGCGATGCCGGGCAGGCTGCTGCCGGCCGCCTCGCGCACGGCACCGAACGCCGAGTATTCGGGCAGCAGGCTTTCCATCATGTTGAACACCGACTCGTACAGTGCGACGTCGACGACCTGCCCTTTGCCGCCCTGCTGCTCGCGATGCCGCAGCGCGAGCAGCACGCCGATCACGCCGTGCAGTGCCGACAGCGAATCGCCGAGCGAGATGCCGACGCGCACCGGCGTGCGGCCGGGCTCGCCGGTCAGGTGCCGCAGGCCGCCCATCGCCTCGGCGATCACGCCGAAGCCGGGACGGTCGCGGTACGGGCCCGTCTGGCCGAAGCCCGACACACGCAGCATCGCGAGCCCCGGATTGATCGCGGACAGCGCGTCCCAGCCGAGCCCCCAGCCTTCGAGCGTGCCGGGCCGGAAGTTCTCGATCAGCACGTCGGTTTCCGCGACGAGGCGGCGCACGACGTCCTGCCCTTCGGGCGTGCGCAGGTCGAGCGTGAGCGAGGTCTTGTTGCGCGACTGCGCGGCCCACCAGACCGACGTGCCGTCGTGCAGCAGCCGCCATTTGCGCAGCGGGTCGCCGAGGCCGGGCGGCTCGACCTTGAGTACGTCGGCGCCGAATTCGGCGAGCATCCGGCCCGCGAACGGCCCGGCGATCAGTTGGCCGAGTTCCAGCACGCGGATACCGTCCAGGGGGCGTGTCATGGCTGTCTCCGATGAAATCGTGTTGTCGATGACGGCGATCATGACGGCGTTCGCGCCCGGCGAAAATCGATCGATGCTCAACCAGCCTTTCCGAAACGGAAAGGTGTGCGGCGCCACCGTTCCCTTGTGCGATGCGTCAGCCTTTCCATCCGGGAAAGTGCGCTCGCGCAACGGTCAAACGACGGCATGCGCGCCGCCGGCAGAATCGAACCCGTTCCGCGCCCGCCGGGCGCCTGTCAGTGAGACCCGCCATGTTTTCCGTTTCCTCTCCCGCGAAGATCGTGTTTCTCGACCGCGCGACGCTGTCGCCGCACACCGTGCTCAAGCCGTTCCCGTTCCCGCATGTGTTGCAGACCTTCGACCGGACGGCTGCGCACGAGATTGCCGCGCGCATCGGCGACGCGGACATCGTCGTGACCAACAAGGTGCGGCTCGATGCGGCGGCGCTTGCCGATGCGCGGCGCCTGCGGATGATCGCGATCGCCGCGACGGGCACCGACATCGTCGATGTCGACGCATGCGCGGCGCGCGGCATCGTCGTGAGCAACATACACGGGTATGCGGTCCGCACGGTGCCCGAGCACACGTTCGCGCTGATCTTCGCGCTACGCCGCAGCCTCGTCGCATACCGCGACGCGGTGCGCGCGGGGCGCTGGCTCGACAGCGGGCAATTCTGTTTTTTCGATCATCCGATTCGCGACCTGGCCGGCTCGACGCTCGGGATCGTCGGCGACGGCGTGCTCGGGCGCGCGGTGGCCGGCATCGCCCGCGCGCTCGACATGCGGGTGCTGTTTGCCGCGCACGGCGATGCGTCGGGGGACGAATACGTGCCGCTCGACACGCTGCTGCGCGACAGCGACGTGATTACGCTGCACTGCCCGCTCACGCCCGCGACGCGGCACCTGATCGATGCGGCCGCGTTCGCACGGATGGCGCGCCGGCCGCTGCTGATCAATACCGCGCGCGGCGGGCTCGTGGACGAAAGCGCGCTCGTCGACGCATTGCAGTCGGGGCAGATCGCGGGCGCGGGGTTCGACGTGGTCACGCAGGAGCCGCTGCCGGCCGCGCATCCGTTCCACGCGATCCTGTCGCATCCGGCCTTCATCCTGACGCCGCACGTCGCGTGGGCGAGCGACGAGGCGATGCAGGCGCTGGCCGATCAACTCGTGGACAATGTCGCCGCGTTCGTGGGCGGCACGCCGCGGCACGTGGTGTGACGTGCGCGGCGCATCGCGCGGCGGGCGGTCATTTGAACCGCGCAAACAGAACGGCCCCGCTCGATGGCTCGAGGCGGGGCCGGCTGAATTCGGGGGCTGCTTACGCCAGCGACTCGGCACGTGACGGGTTCGTGCATCGGCCCTGTTTTGCGGACGGTTTCGAATTCCTGGCGGGTTCTACTGCAAGGAATCCGGGCTGCCGACGCTGCAGGGCAAGTCTGAAACTGAATGGGACAAATGCTGAAAACGTCCGTTTCGATAGCGGCGCACCGCTATCGACGCGAATTTCAGTAAGCAGACATCTCGACGCAAGGATCGACCTTGGACGGCGAGCAAATGACCGAGTACTTGGCGCTCTCGCGCATCAGCGCTTCGCCTTCGTGCAGCGCGATCTTGATCTCGGGGTGACGCTCGTACGCGAGGAATGCCGAGCACACGACCGCGGACATCACGACGAGGGAAAACACAAATTTTTCAAGGGCTTGGAAACGTTCAGGCATGGTTCGACCTATCTCTTAGGCCGTTATTATATCTCGAAATAAGGGTTTTCCCTATAAGTCGGCCCGCATACCGAGAATGCCTTCAATCGAGATCGGGCCAGGTGCTCGCGCCCTTTTTCTCCGTTAATCCGCGCTTAAGCGACGCTCGAACAAGATGGGGCGACCGGTTGCGGTGCCCGTACCGTGCCGGCCGCCCTGTCCTTTTCGGAGATCCTGAAGATGAAAACCGCCCTTTCCCTGCTCGTCCTCGCCGCCGCGATCGCGGCGCCCGCCGTGTCGTTTGCGCAGACCAATGGCCCTGTTACGCGCGGTGAAGTCGTCGCGCAGCTGCGCCAGCTCGAACAGGCCGGCTACAAGCCGCTGAAAGGCCAGTACCCGGAGGATATCCAGGCGGCAGAAGCACGCGTCGCGCAATCGTCGGGTATCGGTGCGGACGCCGGTGCGTCGACCGCGTCCGGCCGTCCGGCGCTGCCGGCAACCGTGTCCGGCCAGGTCGGTCGCGGGCGCTGACGCGTCCCTGCTCCCGCCCCGGTGCTCGCGGCAACGCGGTCGATGGCGTGGCGTGGCGCCAGATTACTGCGGCGCCGACGCGCCGCTCGCCGCGTTGCCCGGCAACGCCTTGCCGATACTGTCGATCAGCGATTTCGCGGTGCCCGTCACGAGCGCCGCGTCGACGCCGGACGTCTGCCACGAGCCGTCGGCGGCCTTCACGAAGGTCAGGTTCGCGCGCGAAGGCTTGTAGTCGGCATTGCGCCACGTGACCACGACGTCGCACGAGTAGGTGCGGTCGCCGAGCTTCTTGCAGTCGCCGTCGGGTTTCGCCGACACGACATCGGCCGAGACGGGCAGCGGCTGGCCGAACAGTGCGTTCAGGCCGCCGTGGTTTTCCGCCTCGAGCGCGCGGCGCACGGCGGCGTCGACGTCGCTCGACCCGGGGCCGTCGTGGAGCAGGTTGCAGGCGGCCAGCAGCGTCGATGCACCGGCGAGTGTCAGCAGCGTGTGGAACTTCATGGATATCCGTTATCGGGTGAACGCCGCGTAGTCTGCAACGTCCGCGCGTCGTGCGCGGTATCCATTTGTAACCAATTGCACGGATACGCAAGCGGCATCGCGTGCCCGTGTGCCGTCCTCGCCTATTGCCGCTCCTGCTTCACGCGGCTCACGAGCTGCGTCGGGCTCACGAACTGCAGCGCGATCACGACCCACACGAGCGTGATGGCCATGTAGATCATCGCCATCGCGTCGATCGACTGCGGCGCGCGCACGCCGGTCGAGAACACCGCGTAATACAGCGCGACGACGAGCGTCTGCGTGCTCGGCCCCGCGGTGAAGAAGGTCAGCTCGAACATCCCGATCGTGCGCACCAGCACGAGCAGCCCGGCCGCGAGCATGCCGGGCACCAGCAGCGGCAGCAGCACGTAGCGGAAATAGCGCCACGTGTTCGCGCCGAAGATGCGCGCGGCGGACTCGAGATTCGGGTCGATCTGCTCGATGAACGGCGTCATCACGAGGATCACGAACGGCAGCGCCGGCACGAGGTTCGCGAGGATCACGCCGGGCAGCGTGCCCGCGAGCCCGACCTTGTACATCACGGTGGCCATCGGGATCCCGTACGTGACGGGCGGCACCATCAGCGGCAGCAGGAACACCAGCAGCGCGAAGCGCTTGCCGCGAAACTGCACGCGCGCGAGCGCATACGCGGCCGGCACGCCGAGCGCGATCGACAGCAGTACGACCGCGCCGACGACTTCGACGGTCACCCACAGCACGCTCGCGAGCTGGAAGTCCTCCCACGCCTTCGCATACCAGTGCAGCGTGAAGCCCTGCGGCAGCGGCGTGCCGAACCAGCGGGTCGCGATCGAGTTCACCGCGACGGTCGCGATCAGCAGCATCACGTTCAGCAGGAAGAACGCCATCAGCCCCCACACGAGCGCCTTCCATGCGCGGCCGGCGAGATTGCTTGTCATCTTCTGCGGTTTCCTCGCGTCGACGGGCCGCGCATCGGGCGCGTCGTGCTTCGGCGGCCAGGTGCGGGCGGCATGATTGTCGGTCGCCATCAGCCCTTGCCTCCCGTCACCGCGCCGGTATAGAAGAAGCGGCGCGCGCCGAGCATCGACGCGACCACCAGCAACTGCACGAAACCCATCACGATCGCGATCGCCGATGCGAGCGAATAGTCGTAGCTCTCGAACGCGGCTTCCGCCGCCGCGATCGAGATCACGCGCGTGGGCCCGGCCGGCGCGCCGAGCAGCACGGCCGACGGGAACACCGAGAACGCCTGCACGAACGACAGGCACGCGGCCATCGTGAGCCCCGGCACGAGCAGCGGCAGGTAGATCTGCCGGAACTGCTGCCACGGGTTCGCGCCGAGCGTCGCGGCCGCGCGCGCGAGCGTCGGGTCGATGCCGCTGATGTACGACAGCATCAGCAGGAACGCGAACGGAAAGCCCGACACGATCAGCGACAGCAGCACGCCCCAGTAGTTGTGCGTGAGGCGCACTTCGTCGGTGTACAGGTGCAGCCCCTGCAGCGCCTGCGGAAACCAGCCGTTCGGCCCGAAGTACGTGAGCATCCCGTCGGCGACGAGCACCGTGCCGAGCGTGACGGGAATCACGAGCAGCGTCGTGACGAACTTCTGGTACGGCGAATGGCGGCGCAGCGCGAACGCGACGGGCACCGCGATGCCGACGTTGAGCAGCGTCGCCGGCACCGCGAGCTTCAGCGTGACGAGCACGGTCGGCCACATGGCCGTGTCGGTGAAGAACTGCATGTAGTTCGCGAGCGCGCCGCCGCCGTTCATCGGCTGGAACGACAGCACGAGGCCGTACGCGAACGGATAGATGAACAGCGCGACGATGAACGCGAGCGCGGGCGTGACGAGCCAGGCTTTCGCGTCGCGCGGCGTGCCGGCCGGGAGCGTGCTCATGCGGTCTCCCGGTGTAACCGCGCGGCGGCTGCGCCGCTCATTGCGGCGCTCCCGGATAGACGAGCGTGCGTGACGGCGCAACGCGCAGCCGCAGCGGCTCGCCTTCCGCGAATTCGCCGGCCACGCGCGCCCAGATCGCGCCGAACGGCGTGACCGCGCGGATCAGCGAATCGCGGCCGCCGTACTCGACCGTTTCGACGTTTGCGTCGAACGCGTTCGTGTTGTCGCCCGCATCGTCTGCCCGCTCGATGTCGTCGGGCCGCAGCGCGACGGTAACGTCCTTCGCATCGAAGCTGGCCATCGGCACACCGGTGAGCTGCACGCCGCCGGCCGCGATCTTTATGTAATCACCAGCCATCCCTTCGAGCGTGAACGGCAGCACGTTGCGATAACCCATGAAGCGCGCGACGTGCAGGTTGTGCGGGCGCGTATAGACGTCCTTCGGCGTCGCGACCTGCTGCACGACGCCCTCCTTCATCACGACGATGCGGTCGGCCATCGACAGCGCCTCGTCCTGGTCGTGCGTCACGTAGATCGTCGCGCGTTCGAGCTGAGTGTGGATGCGGCGGATCTCGGCGCGCATCTCGATGCGCAGCTTCGTGTCGAGGTTCGACAGCGGTTCGTCCATCAGCACGAGCGGCGGCTCGATGACGATCGCGCGTGCGATCGCGACGCGCTGCTGCTGCCCGCCCGACAGTTGCCCGGGCAGCTTGCCCTCGTGGCCGACGAGCTGCACGAGTTCGAGCGCCTGCTGCGCGCGCCGCCGCGTTTCCTGCTTCGGCACGCCGCGCATCTTGAGGCCGAAGCCGACGTTGTCGAGCACCGACATGTGCGGAAACAGCGCGTAGTTCTGGAACACCATCCCGAAGCCGCGGCGCTCGGGCGGCAGCACGTCGATGCGCGTGTCGTCGAGCCAGATGCCGCCGCTCGTGAGCGGCTGCAGCCCCGCGATGCAGTTGAGCGCGGTCGACTTGCCGCAGCCCGACGGGCCGAGCAGCGCGATGAATTCGCCGCGCCGGATCTCGAGATCGAGCCCGTTCAGCGCGGCGACCTGCGCGCCTTCCGCATTGGTGAAGCTGCGGCACACGCCATCGAGGCGCAGCCGTTCGAAACTGTGCTTCATTGCGCGAACTCCATCGACGCGGGCGCCGCGGCGCCCGCCGGTTCATGCGTCACTTCGACTTCTGCGAACCGATCTCGCGATCCCATTTCTGGAATGCGGCGACCATCGCCTGCGCGCTGAGCGGCTGCACGTGCGGGCGATCCGCGAGCAGCTTCGCGTACTCGGGGCGGCCAAACTTGCGGACCACCTCCTGGCTGTGCGCGGGCGCCATCTCGAGCGTCACGCCCTTCACGGCCGGGCCCGGATAGAAGTAGCCGTCGTCGTAGGTCATCGCCTGTTGCGCGGGTTCGAGCAGGAAGTTCATCAGCTTGAACAGCACGTCGAGTTTTTCCTTCGGCACGCCCTTCGGGATCACCATGTAGTGCGCGTCGTTCACCCACGTCATGTTGTCGAATGCCTGGATCCTGAACTCGGCCGGCACGATGCCGAGCGCGCGCGGGTTCAGGTCCCAGCCGGTGACGGTCACGGTCATGTCGCGCGTGCCCTCGCCGAGCTCCTTCATCACCGCCGACGTGCCGCCCGGGTAGTACGGGACGCAGTCGTTCAGTGCCTTGAGGAACGCCCAGGTCTTGTCCCAGCCGTTGATCGGATCCTGCGGATTCTTGTCGCCGAGCACGTACGGCAGCCCCATCAGGAACGTGCGGCCGGGGCCCGAATTCGCCGGGCGCGCATAGATCAGCTTGTTCGGGTGCGCCTTGCACCACGCGAGGAGTTGATCGGGTGTCTTCGGCGGGTTGCTGACCTTCGCCGGGTTGTATTCCAGCAGCGGGCCGGCCGGCATGTAGGTGACTTCGAGGCCGTAGCCCTGTGCGAGATCCTGCATCTTGCGCGGGCCGGGCGCGTATTTGTCGAGCACGCCGGGAAGCGCGGCCGCGTCGTCGGGCAGCAGCTTCTGCCACAGGTTCTGCTCGATGCCGGCCGCCAGCGCGTCGGTGCCCGTCAGCACGAGGTCGATGTCGGCGCGCCCCGCCGCCTGCATCGCCTTGATCTTGCCCGGCAACTGCGGCGCGGGCGCATTCGTGAACGTGACGTTCGACACGAGGTTCGGGTTCTTGTCGCGGAAGGCTTCGATGGCCTTCTGCGTGAGTTGCAGGTTGCCCGCGACATCGACGATGTTCAGTGAAACGGGGGCGGCAACGGCTGCCGCGGCCGACAGCGTAAAACCCAGGGCGAGTGCGATCCGGCGGACACGGCGAGCGATCGTGGTGGCGTTCATGTCTCCTCACTTCGGTCGGTGGATGGGACCTTTCTTTTCAGGAAATCATGAAGGCGTTATACGATGTCGGTCAACAAAAAACCGTGGCGCGCGGGGCGGGACTTTCCCTGACAAACACCTTCCGTTTGTTGACGATTTGTGTGCCGACTGCTGCCGGGGAGCTGCGCGGCGTCGATTGGGCCGCGTGTTAAGACGTCGTATCTCGACGGGCGGCGAAATGGAATCGGTTCGGGGCCGCATCGCGGCCCGACGGTGGCGGGACGCGCGGCGCCGGGCATCCGGCCAGGCGCCGCGCGTTGAAGGCAGGAATAGTCAGTCAGGCTGCGCCGAGTGCGGCCACCTCCCCGATCAACCGCTCCGCATCCCGCCACTCGCCATACCCGGACGCCGGGTTCAGATGCCCGACCTCCCCCAGATCGACGAGCTTGCTGCCCCACTCGGCCGCCAGCGCCTCGACGCGTTCGAAGCGCGCGAGCGGATCGTTGCGGCTCGCGGCGACGATGCTCGGAAACGGCAGCCGCCCGGTCGGTACCGGCGTCCAGCCGTTCGCGTCGATCGCATCGGGCGCTGGATAGCCGGCGGGCATCGGCGACTCGAGATCGGCCGGCGCCGCGAGCAGCGCGCCGTGGATCTTGCGCGTGGCCTGCCGCGCCCAGTGCACGGTAATCATCACGCCCGCGCTGTGCGCGACGAGGATCACGGGGCCGTCGATTCCGGCCAGCGCCGCATCGAGCGCCGCGACGCGTGCGGCGCGGCTCAGCTTGTCGGCTTCGAGCGGCGCGACGGCGCGCGCGTTCGGCAGGCGCCGTTCGAGGTGCGTCTGCCAGTGATCTTCGACGTGATCGCGCAAGCCGGGCACGATCAGGATGGTGGGTGCGGTCGTCAGGGTCATGCAGTCTCCGAAGCGTTCAGGAAAGGTGGGATGCGCGCCGTTCGCGTTCGACGCGCGCGATGTCGGCCACATAGCTCGCGCGTCCGATGGCGAACAGCACGGCGGCCATGAGCGGCACGACGGGAATCCATTGCAGCGCGCCGGCGAGCCCGGCGCGATCGGCGACCCACCCCGTCAGCAGCGGGCCAGGCGCCATGCCGAGCAGGTTGTTCGCGAGCGTGAGCGTGGCGAACGCCGATGCGTGGATCGCGGCCGGCGTCAGGTTCGCGACCATCGCGCCCGACGCACCGGACGCACCCGCACCGACCAGCATCCCCGCGCAGATCAGCGCGAGCTGCAGCGGCCCGGGCGGCAGCCGGAACGCAATCGCGAGGCACACGCCCGTAAGCACGCAATACGTGATCGCGGTCAGCCACTTGCGCTTGCCGTCGGTCTTGCCGACGCGGTCGGTGACGATTCCGCAGCCGACCATCCCGACGCCCGCGAGCAGCACGAAGCCGGCCGCGAGCACGGCCGCGCGGTCGGGTGCCATCGCGTAGTAGCGGTTCAGGTAGCTCGGCAGCCACGCGAACAGCGCGCCCGGCACGAACAGGTGCAGCCCGCTGCCGAGATACGCGCAGATCACCGAACGCGACGCGAACAGCCCCGACATCAGCGCGCGCACGCTGCCGCGCAGGTCGCGCGGTGTGCCGGCGTCGTGCCGGCAGGGTTCGATGCGATAGGCGGCGAGCCGTCGTTCGGTCACGACGCAGCGATACGCGACGAGCAGCACGATGCCGAGCGCGGCCATCACGCCGAACGACCAGCGCCAGCCGAGATGCGCGCCGACCAGCCCGCCGAGCGCCATCCCGAACACGGAGCCGAACGCGCCGCCGGCCATGAACGCGCCGGTCAGCGTCGCGCGCAGCCGGGCCGGAAAGATGCTGAGGATCAGCGCGACGCCGACGCTGCCGTACGCGGCTTCGCCGAGCCCGACGAGGCCGCGCGCGACGAGCATCTCCGCATAGTTGGTCGACAGCGCGCAGCCGAGCGTCGCGACGCTCCACAGCGCGGCCATCAGCACGATGCTGCGCACGCGCCCGAAGCGATCGGCGAGCACCGACAACGGAAACGTCAGCAGCCCGACCAGCAGCGCGACCACGCCGGACAGCGAACCGAGCTGCGTGTCCGACAGCGCCCACGCGTGCTTGAGCAGCGGGAACACCGCGTTGAGCACCTGCCGCGACATGTAGTCCGACAGCAGCAGGCCGACGGTCAGCCCGAACACGAGCCACGCATACGCGGGCGCGCGCCGGCCGGCGGCGGCGACGTCCTGCATCGACGGCTCGACATGATGGATCAGCATGCGTGTCTCCTCCGGCGCCGGAGGTCGTGCTCCGGCGCGGCTTGCGTGGCCCCGCTCCGTTGACCGGAGTCATCCCCCGCGCCATGCGCAGGGATGGGTGCCACGCCACAACGATCGGCGGGCGGCGGCCGCCACGGCCGCTTGCCCGGATGCGCGGCGCGTCAGGCGGCCCGCAGCGGCACGTTCATCTGGCCCGGCCGGCGGTTCGGCGCCATCCCGAGGTGCGCCAGCGTCTCGTCGATGCCGTCGTACTGCACGCCGATCCGGTAGATCGCCTTCGCCTCCTTGCCGGTCGCGATGTCGCGGCCGAGTTCGCGCGCGATCCGTGCGCACTGCTCGACCTGCTGCACCGACGTCATCCGGTTGCCCTTCTGGTCGATGATCGTGTCCTCGATCCCGCAGCGCGGATGCAGCCCCAGCGCCATCGCGACCGTGTTGATCGGCAGCACGTTCTTCATCAGCGATTCGAGCGTGATGCACGCGCCGTCCGGGCAGCGCCGCACGAACTCCATGAAGTTGAACGGATTCGGGCCGTCGAAGCCGCCGCCGATGCCGACCCACGTGACGTTCAGCGGGCCGCGATAGACGCCGCGCCGGATGATCCGTTCGAGCGTTTCCAGCGCATGCATGCCGGTGAGCTGGAAATGCGGCTGGATGCCGGCTGCCTGCAGGCGGCGCAGGTGCTCGTCGACCCAGCCGGGGCCGGCCGGCACGGTCATCTCGCGGTACGCGTCCCACAACGCGGCTTCGTTCAGCGACGTGCCGGCGATGTCCTGGCGGTTCATCAGCTCGGTGATGTTCATCTGCACGGTGTTGATCGCGACCGTCACCTGGTCGGGCTTCGGCGTCAGCTCGGCAAGCATGTGGCGCGTGTCGTCGGACAGCCATTTCGCATCGGCGCCCTCGCCTTCCGGCGCAAACGAGATCGAGCCGCCCACCTGCAGGATCATGTCGGGCACCGCGTCGCGCAGCCGGCCGAGCAGCTCGTTGAACTTCGACAGCCGCTTGCTGCCCTTGCCGTCGAGCTCGCGAACGTGCATGTGCAGCACCGTCGCGCCCGCGTTGTAGCAGTCGACGGCCTTCTGCACGTGTTCGTCCATCGTCACCGGAATGTCTTCCGGGAAATCGGCCGGCATCCATTCGGGGCCGTACGGCGCGACCGTGATGACCACCTTGTCCTGGTTTTCCGGGTGCAGCGAATCGTCGAGAAATTGCATGTCGTCCTCCAGTGGAAATCGTTGTATTTCGGGCGTACGGGCGTGCGTATCCCGCCGCGCCGGGCGGGAGGCCCGGCGCGTTGCATGGTTTTTCAGAGATCGGTTACGGTGCGGGCGCGCTCAGAACGGCACGTCGCCGACGATGCCCGCGCGCTCCATCCGGCGCACGCACGGAGGGTAGTCCATCACCGCGTAGTGCTGCGTGCTGCGGTTGTCCCAGATCGCGACGCTGTTCTTCTTCCAGCGCCAGCGCACCTGGTACTCGGGGATGTAGGCCTGGCTGATCAGGTACTGCAGCAACTGGCCGGCGCCGGGGTTCGCGTCCTGCCCGACCCGCACGCGCGCCGGCGTGTGGAAGTTCGTGAAATGCGTGGTGAACGCATTCACGTACAGCACCTTCTCGCCGGTTTCAGGATGCGTGCGCACGACCGGATGCTCGGCGTCCGGGTACTGTGCCTTCAGCGCGAGGCGCTTGTCGATCGGCATCGCCGCGCCGAAGCTCGCCTCGATGCTGTGGCGCGCGCGCAAGTCGTCGATCTGCTGCTTCACGTGTTCCGGCAGCCGCTCGTAGGCGAGCACCATGTTCGCCCACATCGTGTCGCCGCCAACCGGCGGACCGTCGATGCAGCGCAGCACACAGCCGAACGGCGGCGCCACGCGCCAGCTCGCATCGCTGTGCCACGCATTCTCGTAGCGGTCGTTCGGCTGGTCGGGCGACTTGTAGATCCGCACGAGCCCCGGGTGCTCGGGATCGCTGCCGGCCACCGGATGATCCTCGAGCTCGCCGAAGCGCCGCGCGAACGCGACGTGCTCGGCGCGCGTGATGTCCTGGTCGCGCAGGAACAGCACGCGATGCCGCAGCAACTGCGCGCGGATCTCGGCGAACAGGCCGTCGTCGTGCACGGCGTCGGCGAGGCTCACATCCAGCAGTTCCGCGCCAATCGCGCAGGTCAGGGGTTCGACTCGCATGCGCGTCTCCTCAGACGATGAACACCGACGAACCGGTCGTCTTGCGCGATTCGAGATCGCGGTGTGCCTGCGCGGCGTCCTGCAGCGCATAGCGCTGGTTGATCTCGATCCGGATCCGGCCGGCCGCGACATGTGCGAACAATTCGCCGGCCAGGTCGTTCTTTTCGGCCGGATCGGCAATGTAGTCGGCCAGCGCCGGGCGCGTCAGGTACAGCGAGCCCTTCATCGCGAGGCGCTGCGGGTCGAACGGCGGGATCGGGCCCGACGCGGTGCCGACGCACACCATCAGCCCGCGCCGCTTCAGCGAATCGAGCGAGCCTTCGAAGGTGTCCTTGCCGACGCTGTCGAACACGACGTCGACGCCTGCACCGTCGGTCAGTTCGCGCACACGTTTCGCGACGTCCTCGCGGCTGTAGTCGATCGTATGGTCGCAACCGTGCGCGCGGGCGATCTCGGCCTTGTGCTCGCTGGATACCGTGCCGATCACCGTGAGCCCGAGCAGCTTCGCCCATTGCGACACGATCAGCCCGACGCCGCCGGCGGCCGCGTGCAGCAGGATCGTGTCGCCCGGTGCGAACGCATGGATGCGGCGCAGCAGGTAGGCGGACGTCAGGCCGCGCATCGTCATCGCGGCAGCCGTTTCGCACGAAATGCCGGCCGGCAGCCGCACGAGCGGCGCGGCGGGGATCAGCCGTTCGGTGCTGTATGCGCCGAGCGTGTTCAGGAAGCCCGTGTAGGTCACGCGGTCGCCGACGGCGACGTTCGTCACGCCGGGGCCGACGGCCTCGACCACGCCCGCCGCCTCGACACCGAGGCCGGCAGGCAGCGGCACCGGATACAGGCCGCTGCGGAAGTACGTGTCGGCGAAATTCAGGCCGACCGCGTCGTGCCGCAGGCGTACCTGGCCTGGGCCCGGGTCGCCGACGTCGACTTCCTCCCAGCGCAGGACCTCGGGGCCGCCGGTTTCGTGGAATCGCACTGCATGTGCCATGTTGTTCTCCGTAGGGTGTCAGTCGGATGCGCGTCGCGCATCGTCGGGTTCGTTCGGTTCGTTCGTGCGTGGCGGTGTCGCGGCTGCGCCGTCCGCCAGCGATTCATCCAGTCCGGCCCAGTCCGCGTCGCCGAGATAGCGCCGCGCGGCCGGGAAAATCACGCCTTCCATCCGCCCCATCTGCTCGAACGCGCCGTGCGCATAGCGGGCGAGCGCCGTGTCGAACGCGGCCGACGGCAGCCCGTCCGCGGCGATCCGCACGAGCGCATCGAGCGCTTGCGCGTCGCGCTGACGCTGGCGGTCGAGTTCGTCCAGTTCGGCCGCGACGCACTCCGCACGGACACGCAATGCCGCGAACAGGCGCGCTTCGGCGGCCGTGCCGACACGGGCGCGCTGCAGTGCGGCGAGCGATGCCAGCGCATCCTGCATGTCGGCGACCTGCTGCCGCGGCTCGTTCGAGGCTGTGCCGGATGCCATCAGCGCATGCAGCAACCGGCCGACCGCGCGATGCGCATCGAGGCAACGCGCCATCACGCGAGCCTCGGCGGGCGTTCGCCGCGACGTGCACACGAGCACCGGCACGCCGCTCGTCGCGAGCAGGTGTTGCCGTTGCGCGCAGGCCGCCGCGTCGGCATCGTGGGGC
>NZ_JAAGPO010000105.1:0-238 GCF_017104825.1 Burkholderia sp. Ac-20345
GAAAAAAAAAAATCCTAGTCGTCCTCAGCACCGTACTGTCCATTTCTGAATTCATCGTCTACGTCTAGTCAGCCTCTGCGCTACCGAAGAAGTATTTTCATAGCTTAGCTTAGTTCTCATCCCTGATTCTTACATTACTCGTCTTTACAGCCTGATTGTGTGTGCTTCCGTCTGTCTCCATCTTGTACGTACATCGCCGTTCACTACACGGTCTCCTGATGGTGCTGATCACTAATAT
>NZ_JAAGPO010000106.1:0-34778 GCF_017104825.1 Burkholderia sp. Ac-20345
CCTGAACGGCGGCGAATCGTCGAACAACCTGTACATCGGCAACGAACCGTCGTTCCAGTCGCCGTGGGGGTACAACTGGGCGGGGCAACCGAGCGGCGCGCAGTACGTTCTCCCGATCATCATGTCGGCGATCCGCTCGCCGGTCAGCGGGTGCGTGCGCGCATACGCCGGCACGCCCGCATCGCCCATCGACGCGCGGTCGAGCCGCTCGAAGAAGCCCGGCATCCCGTACGGGTCATAGCCCGCGCCCGCGAGCAACTGGAAGCCGACGCGATCGGCCTCGCGCTCGGCCGAGCGCGAGAAGCGCAGCTGGTTGTCCACCGCGTACGCCTGCCCGCCCACCGCGATCGCGCTGCCAAGGTCGCCGCTTCTCGCGAGCACGCCGGCCAGCACGCCGAGCAGCATCGTCGCGAGCGCCGTGTAGCCGGTCTTCTCGTTCGCACCGATCATCCGCGCGATGTGCCGCTGCAGCACGTGCCCCATCTCGTGGCCGACCACCGAAGCGAGCTCCGACTCCGTCTGCGTCGTGACGACGAGCCCGCTGTTGATCCCGATGAAGCCGCCCGGCATCGAGAACGCGTTGATCTGCGGATCGCGCACCGGGAACAGGTCGAAGTCCGGCGTGTAGCCGCCGATGAAGCGCGCGGCCGCCGCGGCCGCGAGCCGCGCCGCCATCGCGTTCAGGTAGTCGCGCACGAGCCAGTCGTCGAGATAGTCGGGATCGCGCCGCACTTCGCGCATCACGCGTTCGCCGAGCCGGCGCTCGGCCTGCGGTGTCAGCGAACCGCCGGAGCCGTCGCCCAGGTCGGGCAGCTCGAGCGCGCGCAGCGGCGCGCGCAGGCTCGCGGCCGGCGCCGATGCGCCGCCCGCGTCCGAAAACCGGCTCTCCGCGCCGCCGTACGTGCCGAATACGCCGGCCGCGATGCCGGACGGCACGGTGGAAATCGACCGGTCGCCGCCGGCCGCCGATTCGAGCGGCGGCGCGGACACACTCTGCGCATGGCCGCTCGGCGGCAATGCGAGCGCAGCCGACAGCGACACGGCAAGCAACTGTTTGACACGCATGGCAGGATGAAAGCGACACCGTCCCGCGCGCCGGGCGCGCATCGCGGCGTTTGGTCTGAATATTCGGGTCATTGTACCGGCGACATCGCGACTGTCCCGTGCGGCATGGACGCCATCTGCGCACCCGGCGCCGCGAATGCCACTGCTATGATAGGCGCCCGTTGAAACGTTGGATCGGATCGGGGTGCAGGGACTGGATTCAGCGCCCTGCTCGATCGCAACGCAGATCGACGGACGTGCTCGCGCGAGCACGCCGTTCCACTGGAGCATGACATGTCAGGACTCACCCATTTCGATGCCGCAGGCCATGCACACATGGTCGACGTCGGCGGCAAGCAGGAAACCCAACGCATCGCGATCGCGCGCGGCACGATCCGGATGCTGCCGGCCACGTTCGCGCTGATCCGCGACGGCAAGGCCAAGAAAGGCGACGTGCTCGGCGTCGCGCGCATCGCGGCCATCCAGGGCGCCAAGCGCACGGCGGACCTCATCCCGCTGTGCCATCCGCTCGCGCTGACGCGCGTGGCCGTCGACTTCGAACTCGACGACGCGCAGCCGGCCGTGCACTGCGTCGTGCAGGTCGAGACGTTCGGCCGGACCGGCGTCGAGATGGAAGCGCTGACCGCCGTACAGGTCGGGCTGCTGACCGTCTACGACATGTGCAAGGCGGTCGATCGCGGAATGGTGATCACCGATGTGAGCGTGCGTGAGAAACGCGGCGGGAAGTCCGGGGACTGGAAGGCGGACGACGCGGCGGGTTGAGCGCCCGCGGCAACAGCAGCCATTCACGAGGCATCGTCGGCCGTAGCGATGCCCCGTTCGAACGAAAAAAAACCAGAAGAACACAGCACAAGTGAAGAACCCCACGCTGAAATACGGCGCGCCGCTGCTGTGCGCGCTCGCCCTGTTGCCGGCCGCCGCATCGGCCGCCGGCACCTGCCCCGCCGCCGACACCGCCGCGCGCGCGGCCATCGATGCCCAGCACCGCGTCCAGCAGGTCCGCAATCCGCAAGGTGACGGCGGCGGCAATGTCGATGTTTCGCCGCCGCTGCGCGACGCGCTTCATGCGTACAAGCAGGCGCTCGTCGGCGCGATCGATGCGCGGCTCGCGTGCAGCGACGAGCAGGTCGACCCGGCCGCACTGAAACGCACGCTCGCGGCCTCGCTCGGCGTGCCGGCCCGGTCCGCCCAGCCGAAAAACGGCGAATCGGCATTCGGCCGCAATCCGGAGGTCGAGGTGGAACGCAGCGACACGTCTCGCCCGTTGCTGTTCGTGCGCGCCGGCTTCGACATCGCGTGCGGCGACGACAACCTGCTGACCGCTTACGCATGGGAAAACAGCGGCTGGCGACGCGTGCTGCGCTGGCAGGCCGACGATTACCAGGACATCGGCGGCGCGTACGGCGGCGGCTTCTGGTTCTCGGCGCTGCCCGGCGGACAGGTCGCGGTCGTCCACGGCACACCGTGGTGCTCGTCGCGCTGGAGCCGGTTCGCGGCGGACGTGGTCGCGCCGGCCAACGGCGCGACCGCGCAACGCACGCTGTTCCATACGGAGCACGGCTACGTGCTCGACGACAACGCGATCCGGCTCAAGGTGCGCCCCGACGGCTTCGAGCTACGCACGACGGTCGGCTCGAAAGACAGCGAAGTGATGACGCGGCCGGGCATCTTCCGCTACCGCGTCGACGGCGACACCGTGCAGCGCGTACAGCCCGTGGCGGTCAACGGCCGCGACTTCGTCGACGAGTGGCTGAAGGCGGACGATGCGCTGGCGCGCGCATGGAGCGAGCCCGCCGCCGCAGCGGCCGCGCTGAAAGGCCGGCAGGCGTTCGACAAGGCCAGCAAGGCGCCCGATACCGGGTTCGAATACGGCCCGGTGCGTGGCTGCTCGGACAGCAAGGACCGCTTTCAAGTCGAACTCGACCTGACGGGCAACACCGGGGAAACAGTCGCGCGACACTATGCGTTGATTCGCCAGGAACGCAACGGGTTCACGCTGCTCGGGCTCGGCACGGCGGCCGAGCCAGCGTGCCGCGGCGCGAACCTGATGCCGCGGCACTGAACGTCGGGTGCGCGCGATCCGACGGCCGCGCGCATCGACTGTCAACGGCCATGCACGACGAAGCGGCCGGCAGGAAACGAAACCGGACGGCAACCCGTGTGCGGGCCGCGCCGCCCGCGCATCACTGGCCGCGCTGCGGCTCGAACACGAACGGTTGGGTCAACAGGAACGGGTTCGCGGTCGCGCCCGTCTGCACGCAGGTCGCGTGCGTCATCGCGTCGACGGCCGCGCGATCGGCCGCCGCATTGCGGCTGCTCGTCGTCACGGTGACGTTCTGCGCTTCGCCGGACGTCGTCATCAGCGCGCGCACGAGCACGGTCGCCGGGCGCGTGAGCGGCTTCGCGGTGTCCGGATAGACGGCGCGTGGAATGTGACAGGTCAGCTTGCTTTCCTGCGACGACGACAGCATCGCGCAGCCGGAAAACAGCATCGCGACGGCGGGCAGGATCAGGTAGGTCGAGCGAATAGCCATGGTCGAATATCGTTCTTCATCACGGTTCCGGACGCTCGCGCCGCGCACCGGAAAACCTAGCCCGGCCGCATCGCATGCGTCACACTGCGCCGCGGCCATCGGACCGGCGCCCCGTTACGGCCGCACGGCCGATCGATGCTCGGCCGCGATCCTGCGTGGCGGACTTCCCGGGTGGCCGGGTTCCGCCGCTGTGCGCGCCGGCCCAATCCCGATGCGGGCCGGTACGCAAGCGCTTTCGCGCATTGTGCACGCGCGGCCTGGCGTGCGGCCGCGATTTGACAATGGTTGACGCGAATCTCCCGGCCTTCAGCCGGAATCCGCGCAATCCGCGAGGTAATCGATACGCGGCCGAATTCGCACGATTGGCCGGGTTCGCGCCGGGCTGTCGCGCCCGACGCGCGCCGCGGTTTCCTCACGGCGCGGCACCTGCCGGAATTCCTCGTTCCGGCAGGCGCTGCACGCATCAATCCGAATCGTCGTCGTCTTCGTCGTCGGCCGCATCGGCCGGCACTTCGCCGTATTTCGCGACGACTGCCGCCTTGAACGTCTTCAGCGCCGGCTGCTGATCGCACAGCTTGTACAGCGCAGCCAGTTGCTGCGGCCAGTCCTTCAACTCCTTCGCAAACACGTGCAGGCGCGCGACGGTGTCGAGCGCATCGGCTTCGCGGCCGGCCAGCGCCTGCAGCGCCGCATAGCGGCGCAGCACCGTCTCGCCGGGCAGCAGCGCGATCGCGCGTTCATGCGCGGCGAGCTTGGCCGGCAGGTCGTCCGCCGAAATCGGGAGCAGCGTGGCCGCACCGTACGCGCCCCACGCGCCGAACAGCAGCGACGGCGCATCGCGGTATTGCGCGGCCGGATCGCTGCCGTAATACAGCACTTCCGCGCGCTGGTAGTCGCGCAGCACCGGCACCGCCGCCAGCACGCCGCCGACCGACAGCACCGCGAACAGCCCGAATGCCGCGCGCCCCGGCAGGATGCGCAGCGGCTTCACTTCGAGCAGCCCGATCGCGAACATCGCCGGCAGCAGGAAGAACATGTACTGCTGCGGATACTCGACCAGCGCATGCATCAGCAGGATGCCGATCAGTGCGAAGCCGAACACGCGCATGCTCGACTGCGGCGCGCGCACCGCACGCACGAACCACGTCACGAGCGCGACGACGAGCACACCCAGACCGACGAGGCCGGACTTCGCGAGCAGGTCGATGAAGATGTCGTGCGAGTTGTTCGCGATCTCGACGCCGCCGAGCGCGCGCACGAGCGCGAACTGGTGCGACGGGAACTCGCCCCAGCCGACACCGAGCAGCGGATGCTCGCGGAACATCGCGAGCCCGTACTTCCACAGCGCGAGGCGCGGCGCGATCTGCCCTGCGTCGCGCATCCGGTCGGCCGCGGATTCCGCGAGATTCAGGTGATAGTGCACGTTGGCCCAGCGCACCGCGACGTTCACCGCGATGAACGCCACCGCGAGCACGACCGGGATCAGCCACGCGCGCGCATTGCCCGGCGCGCGGCGCGATTCGAGCCACGCCATCCAGAAGCCCGCGACGACCATCACCGCGACCTGCAGCCACGGCCCGCGCGACACCGTCAGCGCAAGACCGACCGACAGCCCGATCGACAGCACGAACCACGCCCAGACCGCGAGCCGGCGCGTCTGCACGAGATACAGCGCGCCCGCGAGCGCGAACGCGATGTAGCTGGCCAGATGGTTCGCCTGCGCCATGTTGCCGTACGGGCGGCGATCGACCGCGACGTTGTACATCACGACGAACGGCGACAGCGCCGACTCGAGGTGGAACAACTGCACGATCTGGGTTCCGACGGCGAACACGCCGCCGACGAGCAGCGCGCCGGCCATCATCCGCGACACGGCCTCGGCCAGCCCTTCGCGCGCGAGCGCATAGCCGGCCTGCATCGCGACCAGCGCGGCGGCGAGATAGCCGACCGCCAGCCAGTTCATCGACGGCACCTTGAGCGCGATCAGCGCGACCTGCGCGATGAGCACCACGGCGAACCCGAGCGGCGCGACGAACGCGACCGGCGCGGCAAACGGCTCGGCCGGGCGACCGGTGCGCGCGAGCAGCACGACGGACACCCCCACCAGCAGATACAGCACCAGCGCGGAAAACTCGGAATAGAAAGTCGGGATCGGATACGTGTGATTCGTGATCGCGTACGGCACGATCAGGGCGACAGCCAGCGCAACGAGCGGCAACGAACGGGAAAAAGTAGAAGGCATGAGCGAACCGGATGTCAGCAACCGGCGCACTATACAAAACTTTGCCTCCTCTGTGCGGGGCCTTCGCGCGGCGACCCGACACGGGGCGGCCGCCCCGGCCGGCTGAATCGGCGGCCGGCATGCTGCCCGCACCGCCCTGCTCCGCCGCCGGCACTACGCGCGGCACTCCGCCGGGGCATATTTCGCAGGCAGCGTCGCGGCGTCACCCGGCAACGGCCCGGCCCCCGGTGCCGGCAGCGACGACGCATCCTTGCCGGCCGCGAAGCACTCCCATGCGATCGCACCGGCCTGCATCGCGCCCTTTTTGAGCGGCACGCGTGCGGTGGGCGCGTCGGCCTTGTCCGGCGCGGACGGTACGAGCACCAGCGTATTGGCGCCGGCCGTGGTGACGCGGGTGGTGAAGGCGACCGTGATCTGGCCGGTCTCGCCGTCGATCGCGACGGATTCGACGTTGCGGGTCGCGGCCGGCGGGCTGTATCCGCCGTCGAGGCTCGCGCCGCTCGCGGCGTTGTCGGCCACGGCAAGCCGCGCGGACGACGCAAGCGCGAGCCCCTCGCCGACGCGAGAGCGCGCGAGGTAATCCTGGTACGCGGGAATCGCATAGGCCGCGATCACGCCGACGATCGCCAGCACGATCATCAGTTCGATCAGCGTGAAGCCGGCCGGCCGCCAGCGCGGCGACGGCCGGTTCGCGCGCCGCAGATCGGCGGCAACGCGACGGAACAGGGAAACGGAAAAGGCTTCGAACATGGCAGGCTCCGGAAACGAAAAACGCCTGCCGATAAAGGCAGGCGTCTCGATCGTAGCCAGCGGGCCGTGAATCCGGCAGTCGGCCGGACGGCCAATGTCAGTGCGCGTGCGGCACGTCGCGGCGCTTCCTGAGCGTGTAACCGATCGCCACGACGAACAGCGCGCCCGCGATGCTCGCGCCGTAGAGCGCCGCCGGCGTATCGAGCACCGGCCAGCGATCGCCGACCGGGTCGTTCACGATCAGCCCGCCCGCGATCCAGCCGAGCAGCCCGGCGCCAAGTGCCACGACAATCGGGAAACGGTCGAGCAGCTTCAGCACCAGCGTGCTGCCCCACACGATGATCGGCACGCTGACGAGGAGCCCGAAGATCACGAGCGGGATCCGGTGCGACGGGTCGGCCTGCTCGGCCGCGCCGGCGATCGCGATCACGTTGTCGAGGCTCATCACCGCATCGGCGATCACGATCGTCTTCACCGCGTCCCATAGCCGGCTGGCCGGCTTGATGTCGTCGTGCGCGTCGCTGGCCGGCGCCATCAGCTTGATGCCGATCCACAGCAGCAGCAACCCGCCGCCGAGCTTCAGGAACGGCACGTCGAGCAGCGCGACCGCGAACGTGATCAGCGCGACGCGCAGCAGGATCGCGCCGGCGGTGCCCCACACGACACCGCGCAGGCGCTGGTTCGCGGGCAGGTTGCGGCAGGCGAGCGCGATCACGACCGCGTTGTCGCCGCCGAGCAGGATATCGATGATGACGATCTGGAATACGGCGCCCCAGTGGAGCGACGTCAGGAATTCGAGCATGGCGTGACGGGCAGGACGGCGGCCGCCCGCGGGCGGCCCGGTTCATCGCCGGCACATGCGCGATGCATGCCCGGTGCTTACGAATTCATTGCGCGAGCATAACAAAAAACGCCGGCAAAGCCGGCGTTTTTTGCAGGACGAACCCGGGTGGAAATATTACAGCGCCTTCTTCAGCAGACGGCCCATTTCCGACGGGTTGCGCGTGACGGTGATGCCGCACGCTTCCATGATTTCCAGCTTCGCTTCGGCCGTATCCGCACCGCCCGAGATCAGCGCGCCGGCGTGGCCCATGCGCTTGCCCGGAGGCGCCGTGACGCCAGCGATGAAGCCGACGACCGGCTTCTTCATGTTGTCCTTGATCCACTCTGCCGCATTGGCTTCGTCCGGACCACCGATTTCGCCGATCATCACGACCGCATCCGTATCCGGATCGTCGTTGAACATCTTCATCACGTCGATGTGCTTCAGACCGTTGATCGGGTCGCCGCCGATACCGACTGCCGACGACTGGCCGAGGCCGAGTGCGGTCAGCTGCGCAACGGCTTCATACGTCAGCGTGCCCGAACGCGACACGACGCCGATGCGGCCCTTGCGGTGGATGTGACCCGGCATGATGCCGATCTTCAGTTCGTCCGGCGTGATCGTGCCCGGGCAGTTCGGCCCGAGCAGCAGCGTCTTGCGGCCTTCACGGCGCATGCGGTCCTTCACTTCGATCATGTCGCGGACGGGGATGCCTTCCGTGATGCAGATCGCGAGATCCAGATCGGCTTCGACCGCTTCCCAGATCGCAGCCGCTGCGCCTGCCGGCGGAACGTAGATGACCGACACGGTCGCGCCGGTTTCTGCCTTCGCTTCCTTGACGCTTGCGTAGATCGGAATGCCTTCGAAGTCTTCGCCGGCCTTCTTCGGGTTCACGCCCGCGACGAATGCTTCGCGGCCGTTTGCGTACTCACGGCAGGCGCGCGTATGGAACTGACCGGTTTTGCCGGTAATGCCCTGCGTGATGACCTTCGTGTCCTTGTTGATCAGAATCGACATGTATTTTGACCTCTGTTCGATTGGCGTCGCGAACGAACCGCGCCGCCATGCGTGTTCATTAGCGCGCGCTTACTTGCCTGCGGCAGCCGCGACGACCTTCTGCGCAGCTTCTTCCATGCTGTCCGCCGAGATGATCGGCAGGCCCGAATCGGCCAGCATCTTCTTGCCGAGGTCCTCGTTCGTGCCCTTCATGCGCACGACGAGCGGCACGTTCAGGTTCACGGCCTTCGAACCGGCGATCACGCCTTCCGCGATCACGTCGCAGCGCATGATGCCGCCGAAGATGTTCACGAGGATCGCCTTCAGATCCGGGTTCTTCAGCATCAGCTTGAACGCTTCCGTGACCTTCTCGGTCGTCGCGCCACCGCCGACGTCCAGGAAGTTCGCCGGCTCGCCGCCGAACAGCTTGATGGTGTCCATCGTCGCCATCGCCAGGCCTGCGCCGTTCACGAGACAGCCGATGTTGCCGTCGAGCGAGATGTACGCGAGGTCGAACTTCGACGCTTCGATTTCAGCCGGATCTTCTTCGTCCAGGTCGCGGTAAGCGACGATTTCCGGGTGGCGGAACAGCGCGTTCGAGTCGAAGTTGAACTTCGCGTCGAGTGCGATGACCTTGCCGTCGCCGGAGACGTTCAGCGGGTTGATTTCAGCCAGCGATGCGTCGGTTTCCCAGAATGCCTTGTACAGGCCTTGCAGGATCGCGCGTGCTTGCGGAATCGATGCAGCCGGCACGCCGATCTTCGCGGCGAGGTCGTCGGCTTGCGCGTCGAGCAGGCCCGTCGACGGCTCGACGATGACCTTGTGGATCAGTTCCGGGTGCTTTTCGGCAACTTCTTCGATGTCCATGCCGCCTTCGCTCGAACCCATCAGAACGATCTTTTGCGTCACGCGATCGACGACGAGGCTGACATACAGTTCCTGCTTGATGTCGGCGCCTTCTTCGACCATCAGACGATTGACCTTCTGGCCTTCCGGGCCGGTCTGGTGCGTGACGAGCTGCATGCCGAGGATCTGGTTCGCGTATTCGCGAACCTGCTCGATCGACTTCGCCACCTTCACGCCGCCGCCCTTGCCACGGCCACCCGCGTGAATCTGAGCCTTCACGACCCATACCGGGCCGCCGAGCTCTTCTGCCACCTTGACGGCCTCGTCAACCGAGAACGCCGGCTTGCCGCGCGGTACCGCGACTCCGAATTTCCGCAGGATTTCCTTACCCTGGTACTCGTGAATCTTCATGCGTGATTCCCTTCAGTCTGAGAGTTGAATGAAAAGTCGCTTTAGACGCTTCTTCGAATGATTTCCGTTCATTCCTTCGTGCTGCCTTCACCGGGCACGTCCGGCCGGCTCGCGCCATACCAGCGCGGGTAGTACTGCCGCACGACCTCGCCGTCGAACCGCAATGCCCGGCAGCGGCCGAGCTGGAAAGGCGCTTCGTCGTGCACGCCGCCATGATCCGGCCCTTCGCCCCCCTCTTCGCGCACGTTCCACACATCACCGGCGAACGCCTGGATCGCTGCCGTCGGCAGCACGGCGCACAGTTCGGTGAGATGGGAGCAGCCTGCGACGCCGGCAAGCAGCCGGTTCGCATTGCGGCGGAAATTGCGGAAGAGATTGAGCCCGATCAGGGCCCGATAGGCGGGAGAGGCGGATTGACAGTGACCGGGATAGGGAACCCATTCCGAAGACGCTTCGGCGTCGACGACATTGAGGTCACGATCGATAGTCACGCGCAGCCAGAGTTCGTGGATCGGCAGGCCCTGGGGCCGGATGCCCGACGCAAGCGCGACATCGCGCGGCTTGTGGTCGGTCAGGCAGGCTTCGATGTCCCACAAGCCGTCGCCGCGCTCATACGCTTCCGCTCGGATTGCGCGTTGATGTCGCAACTGACGGGGCACGGGCTCGGATAGCGGCATGCTGGAGGTTGAGGCCGAAGAGGAAAACCCGTGGATTTTAGCATATTGGGTATTTGAGACAGTTTGACGCGACGGCGGGTATTCCCGCCTGTCCGGAAGTGGTTGCGTTGCAGCAAAATCGCGCGCCACGCGCGCGATCGGAGCGGTCAGTCGTCGATCGGGAAATCGTCGCCGACCTTCAGCAACTTCACGATGGTCGCGCTCGAGAAGCCGCGTGCGGCGAGAAAGCGCGCCTGCTTCGCACGTTCTGCCGGCGTTTGCGGCAGTGCACCGAATTTCTTGCGCCAGACCGCCTGCGCACGCGCCCATTCGGTCTCGCGGAGCTGGGCATTCACCTCCTCGACGAGCGTGTCGCCCACCGCATGACGCTTCAGCTCGCTGACGATGCGCGCGACGCCCACACGCGACGCGCGACGATGCACGAGACTCTCGGCAAAGCGCGCATCGGACAGCCAGCCTTCCTGTTCCAGCGCATCGAGTACGGGGTCGACGGATTCGTCTTCGCCGACGTAGGGCGCGAGCTTGCGCGCGAGTTCCGTGCGGCTGTATTCGCGGCGGGATAGATAGCCGAGCGCGCGGCCCTTCAACGATCGCTGAGGCTTCGACGACTTGCGCTCGGTAGCGCCCGGCGCGTCGCTTGACGAAGCACTGGAAGAAGCACCCGACGCGCGACGTGTGCGGCGCGGATGCTGGCTGCTGCGCGTATAGACATCTTCCCTGGCCGGCGCCGATGCATCGGCTGCGCGATCGCCCGGGAAGCTGACACCGGAAACACGACGGCGGGAGCGGTCGTGCGCGTCGAACGATTCATCGTCGTCGAACGGATCGTCCGGTGCGGCAATCTCAAACGAAACGAGGGCATCGTCGGATGCCCTCGTCGCGGTGCGGTTCGCGGCATTGCTGCCCGCGCCCCGCCGATCGGCGCCCGAGGATCCGGCTCGCCGGCCGGAGCGACCTGCCGTTTCGGGCACGTCGCTCTCCTCCGGTTCGCCAGCCTGACCTCGGCGCCCGACCATCACTCTTCTTCGTCCATCGCCTCGGCTTCGTCCTGGCCTGCGCCATCGGGCATGGCGACCACGCCAAGCGACTCGCGAATGCGGTTCTCGATCTCGCGTGCGATTTCCGGATTCTCGCGCAGGAATTCACGCGCGTTGTCCTTGCCCTGGCCGATCTTCTCGCCGTTGTAGCTGTACCAGGCGCCCGCCTTGTCGACGATCTTCGCCTGCACGCCGAGATCGATGATCTCGCCCTGACGCGAAATGCCTTCGCCATACAGGATGTCGAAGATCGCTTCGCGGAACGGCGGCGACACCTTGTTCTTGACGACCTTCACGCGGGTTTCGTTGCCGATCACCTCGTCGTTCTTCTTGATCGAGCCGATCCGGCGGATGTCGAGACGCACCGACGAGTAGAACTTCAGCGCATTACCGCCCGTCGTGGTTTCCGGGTTGCCGAACATCACGCCGATCTTCATCCGGATCTGGTTGATGAAGATCACGAGGCAGTTCGTGCGCTTGATCGTGCCGGTCAGCTTGCGCAGCGCCTGCGACATCAGGCGGGCCTGCAGACCCGGCAGCGAATCGCCCATCTCGCCTTCGATTTCGGCCTTCGGCACGAGCGCCGCGACCGAGTCGATGACGATCATGTCGATCGAGCCCGAGCGCACCAGCGCGTCGGTGATTTCAAGCGCCTGCTCGCCGGTGTCCGGCTGCGAGATCAGCAGCTCGGGCACGTTCACGCCGAGCTTCGCAGCATATTGAACGTCGAGCGCGTGCTCGGCGTCGATGAACGCTGCGGTGCCGCCGATCTTCTGCAGTTCGGCGATGACCTGCAGCGTGAGCGTGGTTTTACCGGACGATTCCGGACCGTAGATCTCGACCACCCGGCCGCGCGGCAGGCCGCCGACGCCGAGCGCGATATCGAGACCGAGCGAGCCCGTGGACACGACCTGGATGTTCTCGGTCGCCTCGCCGTCGCCCATGCGCATGATCGAGCCCTTGCCGAACTGCTTTTCGATCTGGGCAAGCGCGGCGGCCAGCGCCTTGCTCTTCTCGGCGGTCATCCCGGAGCCCTTCTTGCTATCTTCCATGAATCGTCCTTTGCTATGATGAGCAGCGTCTGTTAAAGGCGCGCCCACTTTCAAGCGCCGCCCACGAATGCAGACACTGTATAAAAAAACAGTGTTTTGTGCAAGCCCGCAATGCAGGCTGCGTTGTACACGAATAACTTCGGAGACAGCCGGCCGGCGCGAACGCCCTGCCGGCCATCGGTCAGCACCATGCGAATTCTCATCGCGGAAGACGACAGCATACTCGCGGACGGCCTCACCCGGTCACTCCGCCAATCGGGCTATGCGGTCGACCACGTGAAGACTGGCGTCGACGCCGATACGGCGCTGTCGATGCAGACATTCGACCTGCTGATCCTCGATCTCGGGCTGCCGAAAATGCCCGGGCTCGACGTGCTCAAACGCCTGCGCGCCCGCAATTCCAACCTCCCCGTGCTGATCCTGACGGCCGCCGACAGCGTCGACGAGCGCGTGAAGGGGCTCGACCTCGGCGCCGACGACTACATGGCCAAGCCGTTCGCGCTCAACGAACTCGAGGCGCGCGTGCGCGCGCTGACCCGGCGCGGTGCGGGCGGCGGCCCGACCGTCGTGCGCCACGGCTCGCTCGCGTTCGACCAGGTCGGCCGCATCGCGTATGCGAACGACCAGGTGCTCGACCTTTCCGCGCGCGAGCTCGGCCTGCTCGAAGTGCTGCTGCAGCGGATCGGCCGGCTCGTGTCGAAGGAGCAGCTCGTCGACCATCTGTGCGAATGGGGCGAGGAAGTCAGCAACAACGCGATCGAAGTCTACGTGCACCGGCTGCGCAAGAAGATCGAACCCAGCGGCGTACGGATCTCGACCGTGCGCGGCCTCGGCTATTGCCTCGAGAAGGTCGCGCCCGCCGCGCCGGCCGACACGGCCGCGCCCCAGCCCGCGGTGGCCGGCACGCCGCTGCGCTGAACCCGCGCGTCGCCGCGATGGCCACGCCGGCCCACACCCGCCACCCGACCGGCGCGCCGTCATCGGCCGCCGACGAGGCGCGCGATGCGCGCTACGAGAACCCGTTCGCGCCGCCCGACGAAACCGATGCGCCCGAGGCACCACGCCCGCGCTCGCTGTTCGGCGAGATCCTCGACTGGATGCTCGCGCCGCTGCTGCTGCTGTGGCCGATGAGCATCGCCGTCACCTATCTGGTTGCGAAGACGATCGCGAACGGCCCGTTCGATCGCGCGCTCGAGACCAACGCATACGTGCTCGCGCGGCAGATCCATCCGGTGAACGGCGTGGCCGAACTGACGCTGCCGGAGCAGACGCGTGACTTCCTGCGCGCGGACAACGTCGACAGCGTTTACTTCCAGGTGCTCGGCACACGCGGCGAGCTGGTCGCGGGCGAAGCCGACATGCCGCTGCCGCGCGACGAGGACCGCCCGCCGCCGGGCGTCGTCATGTTTCGCGACGACCTGCTGCGCGGCAACGACGTGCGGGTCGCGTATACGACGGTCGCGCTGCCGCAATCGGGCAGCCCGCAGCCCGTGCTCGTGCAGGTCGGCGAAACGCTGGACAAGCGCAACGCGCTCGCGAACGACATCATCAAGGGCGTGATCCTGCCGCAGTTCGTGATCCTGCCGCTCGCGATCCTGCTGGTCTGGTTCGGGCTGTCGCGCGGGCTCGCGCCGCTCAACGCGCTGCAGGCGCACATCCGCGCGCGGCGGCCCGACGACCTGTCGCCCGTCGAGGCGCAGCGCGCGCCGCCCGAGATCGAGCCGCTCGTCACGTCGTTCAACGACCTGCTCGCGCGCCTCGAACAGAACATGGCGCTGCAAAAACGCTTCATCGCCGACGCCGCGCACCAGATGAAGACCCCGCTCGCGGGCCTGCGCACGCAGGCCGAGTTCGCACTGCGCCACCCCGTCCCGCCCGACGTGCAGCGCTCGCTCGAGCAGATCGCGACGAGCTCCGAGCAGGCCGCGCGGCTCGTCACGCAACTGCTCGCGCTGGCGCGCGCCGAGAACCGCGCGAGCGGGCTGACGTTCGAGCCGGTCGAGATCGCCACGCTCGCGCGGCGCGCGGTGCGCGACTGGGTGCAGGCCGCGCTCGCGAAACGGATGGATCTCGGCTACGAAGGCCCGCCGGACCCGCCGGACGACAGGCCGCTCGACGTCGACGGCAATCCGGTGATGCTGCGCGAGATGCTCGGCAACCTGATCGACAACGCGATCCGCTACACGCCGGACGGCGGCCGCATCACGGTGCGCGTGCGCACCGAGCCCGCGGCGCGGCTCGTGCATCTCGAAGTCGAGGACACGGGGCCCGGCATCCCGGCCGCCGAACGCGAGCGCGTCGTCGAGCGCTTCTACCGGATCCTCGGCCGCGAAGGCGACGGCAGCGGCCTCGGGCTCGCGATCGTGCGCGAGATCGCCACGCAGCACGGCGGCACGCTGACGCTCGACGATCACGTCTACCAGCGCGCACCACGCCTCGTCGGCACGCTCGTGCGCGTCAGCCTGCCGCTGACCGAAACGGCCCCGGATTAACCCTGACGCGCGCCGCCGCGGCACGCCGAGATCGCATCGAAACCGCCAATTTACCTGACGTTATAGGCATTTGGCTGCACGATAGATGCAAAAGACAACCAATTCGGCGCGGGTTAACGTGCAGACTTTTTGCACGCGCGAGTCAGTCGGCCGTAAGTTTCCGTACCAATAATCCTCGACAGGCCCGTCCACCCAAGGCGGCCGCATATCTATATCAAGGGACTTGGAGACGACTCATGGCAACGTTAGGCGGGCAAATTTCGCACGCGCCGATGACGGGCGAAGAGAAGAAGGTGATCTTCGCGTCGTCGCTCGGCACCGTGTTCGAGTGGTACGACTTTTACCTGGCCGGCTCGCTCGCGGCCTACATCAGCAAGAGTTTCTTCTCCGGCGTCAACCCGACCGCCGCTTTCATCTTCACGCTGCTCGGCTTCGCCGCCGGCTTCGCGGTGCGGCCGTTCGGCGCGATCGTGTTCGGCCGCCTCGGCGACCTCGTCGGCCGCAAGCACACGTTCCTCGTGACGATCGTGATCATGGGCGTCTCGACGTTCGTGGTCGGCTTCCTGCCCGGCTACGCGTCGATCGGCATCGCCGCGCCGGTGATCTTCATCGCGATGCGGCTGCTGCAGGGTCTCGCGCTCGGCGGCGAGTACGGCGGCGCGGCGACCTACGTCGCCGAGCATGCGCCGGCCAACCGTCGCGGCTTCTACACCGCGTGGATCCAGACGACCGCCACGCTCGGCCTGTTCCTGTCGCTGCTCGTGATCCTCGGCGTGCGCACGTTCATCGGCGAAGAAGCGTTCGGCAGCTGGGGCTGGCGCGTGCCGTTCGTCGCGTCGATCCTGCTGCTCGCCGTGTCGGTATGGATCCGGATGCAACTGAACGAATCGCCGGTGTTCCTGCGCATCAAGGCGGAAGGCAAGACGTCGAAGGCGCCGCTGACCGAAGCGTTCGGCCAGTGGAAGAACCTGAAGGTCGTGATCATCGCGCTCGTCGGCCTGACCGCCGGCCAGGCCGTCGTGTGGTACACGGGCCAGTTCTACGCGCTGTTCTTCCTCACGCAGACGCTGAAGGTGGACGGTGCCAGCGCGAACATCCTGATCGCGATCGCGCTCCTGATCGGCACGCCTTTCTTCCTGTTCTTCGGTTCGCTGTCGGACAAGATCGGCCGCAAGCCGATCATCCTCGCGGGCTGCCTGATCGCGGCACTGACCTACTTCCCGCTGTTCAAGGCGCTCACGCACTACGCGAACCCGCAGCTCGAGATCGCGACGCAGAAGGCGCCGATCACGGTCATCGCCGATCCGGCCGCCTGCTCGTTCCAGTTCAACCCGGTGGGTACGTCGAAGTTCACTAACTCGTGCGACGTCGCAAAGAGCGCGCTCGCGAAGGCCGGCCTGAACTACGAGAACGTCGCGGCGCCGGCCGGCGCGATAGCCCAGATCAAGGTGGGCGACACGGTGATCCCGGCCTATGAAGGCAAGGCGGCCGACGCGAAGGCGCAGGGCGCGGCGTTCGACAAGACGCTCGGGTCGACGCTGAAGGCGGCCGGCTACCCGGCGAAGGCCGACCCGGCGCAACTCAACTGGCCGATGACGATCGTGATCCTGACGATCCTCGTGATCTACGTGACGATGGTCTACGGCCCGATCGCCGCGATGCTGGTCGAGATGTTCCCGACGCGGATCCGCTACACGTCGATGTCGCTGCCCTATCACATCGGTAACGGCTGGTTCGGCGGCTTCCTGCCGGCAACCGCGTTCGCGATCGTCGCGGCAAAGGGCAACATCTACTCGGGCCTCTGGTATCCGATCGTGATCGCGCTGGCCACGTTCGTGATCGGCCTGCTGTTCGTCAAGGAGACGAAGGACTCGAACATCTACGCGCAGGATTGAGGTCGACGGGCGGGTTCCAGTGAACGGCAACCCGCCCCGCGACGAGGCCGGCACCCTTTTTCACGGATGATGAAAAAAGGTGTTGACAGCCAGGCCGGTATTCTCCATAATTCATTTCTTCGGCGAATTAGCTCAGTCGGTTAGAGCGACGGAATCATAATCCGCAGGTCCGGGGTTCGAATCCCTGATTCGCCACCAAATGCGAAAGCCGCTGTTTCGAAAGGAACAGCGGCTTTTTCATTTGCTTCGCAAACAACACGCGCCACAACTCCAGCATCACCATCCTAACTACGCGGCTCCCCGTGACGGCTGTCCGGAATCTGACTCGCCTCCTGCAGCCTGCGTCTTAAGGCTCGCATCAGCGGCGCCTGTTCTTCACGCCCGCAATGCAACGGCTCCTGCTTCGTTTGCCTCATCTTGCGATGCCGTTCGTTTGGAAGGCGCAGCTCGCGATCGACCACAACGGCGCCCGAGACAACCCTGACGGAGGTTGCGGCATAGATCTTCGATTTCTCCTGCTGGGTCTTATAAGCCCACTTGCTCACCATCTTCCGAACCTCGCCCAGCAGCTTCATCGTAGCGGCCGGCCCCGAAATGGTCACATCGTCGACACAAGCCGTCATCCGACATTGCTCACCCTTTCCTTTACAGCATGATGCTTCCAAAGAGAGAGGCCAGCCTTTCCTTATTTCAACAGGACAACTCAATTCAGATTCAGTATCGCCAAAATCCTCGAAAACATCATGTCGAATTTGTCGACCGCCAGCAAGTACAATTGCCCGAGATAATTTCCCTGACTGTCGGGAGAAAAATAAAAAGCCACCTGAATAGGTGGCCTTTTCATATGAGCGAGAAAAAAGCTCTGACAGCGTAAGCGGCTCTCAGCAAGCACCCGCTTGTTTTGCGCCGTAGGTTGCCTGGCTCGCGGTGTACCCGTCTCCCGCACTTGAGGAAAGTTGATTGATGAGACCCTTGCACGAGAAGCCCTGGATACTGAGATACTGCTTCGCAGACCGAACCGCCTCCCGGTTCCAATCGACGTTCAGGCTGTCCACTGCGGCCGTGGCGTCGGCAACCTTGTAACCATCCCCGGCATCCGAAGACAGTTGCTGAATAAGCCCTTTCCGCGAGAAACCCTGGATACTGAGATACTGCTTCGCTGATCTAACGGCGTTATTCTGAGGCCCGGTCAGATCCCCAGCCCACGTGGGCGCGGCAGCAAACAAAGCGGCAGCCATTGTCATCTTCAAAAATTTCATTGAAATATCTCCAGAACTTACGCGGTGCCACTGGCGCCCTTACCCCGAGGCCCCAGTAATGCCCCCACAAATTAGGCAAAATATAGATATTCGGGCGAAACAAATATTACCATCAGCCTTCATATAATTACAAATATGTTTACTGTTAATATCTTTCGATATCGGCAAATCGCGCCGATTCGCCGCCAAACGAAAAAAGCCGCTACTCGTTTCAGAGCAGCGGCTTTTTTCATTGCCTGTTGCGATACACCGACCTTGCTTTCACGTGCCGATCATCTGGTCATCCGCTTGTCACCTCGATCAACATCGACAATGGGCCACCACCGTCCACGCAGCCGATCGCACATGCACCTCGTACACCTGGCTACGCCGCCACCGAACTACGCTGCTCCCGCGCCGCCTGCGCCCCCACCCGCCCGCGCCAGTTCTCCCCACCTTCCAGCGACGGCGTCGACTCGAACACCTCCGCGACCCAGTCGGCGAACACGCGCACCTTCTGCGACAGATGCCGGTTGTGCGGATAGACGATCGAGATCGGCTTCGGCTTCGGATTGCAGTCCGGCAGCACCTCGACCAGCGAGCCGTCGAGCAGGTTCGGCAGCACCATGAACAGCGTCGGCTGGATCATTCCGAACCCTTCGAGCCCGCACGTCACATAGGCATCCGAATCGTTGACCGTGACGTTCCCGTTCATCCGCACCTCGAACGGTTTGCCGTCGATCATGAACACCCAAGGAATCGCCCGCGCGCCGTGGCTCGAACGGAAATTCACCGCGTGGTGTTCGGCGAGATCGGCAATCTCGTGCGGCTCGCCGTGACGTGCGAGGTAATCGGGCGACGCGCAGGTCACGCGCTTCAACATCCCGATCCGCCGCGCGACCATCGACGAATCCTCGAGCGGGCCCACCCTGATCATGCAGTCGATGCCCTCCTCGACCGGGTCCACGTAGCGGTCGGAGAGGCCCAGTTCAAGCGTGATGTCCGGGTAGCGCTGCCGGAAAATCGACAGCGACGGCAGCACGATGCGCCGCCCGAGCGAACTCGGCATATGGACGCGCAACACGCCGCTCGGCTTGCGGTTGCCGGTCTGGAAACTCGCGTCGGCCTCCGCGATCTCCGAGATGATCTTCATGCAATGCTCGTAGTACGCCGCACCTTCCGGCGTCAGCGACAGCCTGCGCGTCGTGCGGTGCATCAGGCGCACGCCGAGCAGCGCCTCGAGGTTCTGGATGATGGTCGTCACCGATGCGCGCGGCATCGCGAGCGTGTCGGCCGCGCGCGTGAAGCTGTTCGCGTCGACCACGCGGGTAAAAACTTCCATTGCCTGGATTCGGTCCATGCTGCTCCCCCTTCGAATCGCCAACGAAACAGAATAGAGCGCGCGACGGGCGCGGCACAAGCCCCCACCCATTGTTCTCCGATCCTGAATAGTTTTGGCGTTTCGGACTGGAAAACGATCGATTTCCGTTCAGTCTCACCCGGCAATCGTTCCGGCCCCGATCGCAGCCGCCCGCCGTGCGTTACCGCACGAATCGGTCGCGATATCCCTGCGGCGACACACCCAGCACGCGCACGAAACAGCGTCGCAGCGTCTCCTCCGAGCCGAAGCCGCAACGCGCGGCGATCCGCTTGACGGGCCATGCCGTTTCGCCGAGCAGGCGCTGCGCGGCCTCGACGCGAATCTGCTCGACCGCGCGCGCGGGCGTGCGGCCGGTTCCCGCGCGGTAGTGGCGCACGAAGCTGCGCTCGCTCATGCGCACGCGCTCGGCCAGCGCGGGCACCGACAGGTCGTCCGCCAGGTGCTCGGCCATCCACGCGTGCAGTTCGCCGAACCGGTCGTCGGTGCGCTGCATCGACAGCATCGTGCTGAACTGCGCCTGCCCGCCCGGGCGCTTCAGGAACACGACGAGTTCGCGCGCGACGTCGAGGGCTGTCGCGCGCCCGAGATCCTCCTCGACCAGCGCGAGCGCGAGATCGATGCCGGCCGTCACGCCGGCCGAGGTCCACAACGCGCCTTCGCGGATGAAGATCGGATCGGATTCGACGCGCACGTTCGGATAGCGCGCCGCGAATTCATCGCAGCGCGCCCAGTGCGTGACCGCACGCCGCCCGTCGAGCAGGCCGGCCTCGGCGAGCAGGAATGCGCCGGTGCAGACCGATGCCACGCGCCGTGTGCGCGCCGCCTGCTGCTGCACCCACCGCACCAGCCGTGCATCCTTCGATGCCGCATGCACGCCCTTGCCGCCGGCGACGATCAACGTATCGGGATGGCGCGCAGCCGAGCGTAGCGATTCCGCCATCACGACCAGGCCCGACGACGTCTCGACCGGCCCCGCCTCGGCCGCGATGACGCGCGGCGCATACGGCGCCGGCTGGCCGCGCTCCAGCGCCAGCTCGTTGACGGACGCAAACACCTGCAGCGGCCCCGACACGTCGAGCAGCTGGGCACGAGGGAACGCGAGGACCAGGATCGAACGCGGGGCGGCTGGCATGGCGATTGGCTGAAAACGTGGGTGATATGGCAATTTCGCCAAACACTACGCGCCTAGAATCGATCTGTCCATCTCGTGCCGGCAACGGCGCGCTCCCCTTCCAACCGGAGTCTTCGCATGTCCCTGCATATCGGCTTTCTCGTGTTTCCGGGCGTCCAGCAACTCGATCTCACCGGCCCGCACGACGTGCTCGCGTCGCTGCCCGACGCAACCGTCCATCTGGTCTGGAAGTCGCGCGACACCGTCGCGTCGAGCAGCGGGCTCGCGCTCGCGCCGACCTGCACGTTCGACGATTGCCCGCCGCTCGACGTGATCTGCGTTCCGGGCGGGATCGGGATCAACGCGCTGCTGCTCGATGCCGAAGCGATCGCGTTCGTGCAGCAGCGCGCGGCGGCCGCGCGCTACGTGACGTCGGTCTGCACGGGTGCGCTGCTGCTGGGCGTCGCCGGCCTGCTTCGCGGGCGGCGCGCGACGACGCACTGGGCATTCCACTCGCTGCTCGAACCGCTCGGCGCGGTGCCGGTGCGCGAGCGCGTGGTACGCGACGGCAACCTGATCACGGGCGGCGGCGTCACGGCCGGCATCGACTTCGCATTGACGATCGCCGCGGAGCTGGCCGGCGAAGAAGAAGCGCAGGCGATCCAGCTGCAGCTCGAATACGCACCCGCGCCGCCGTTCGACGCGGGTTCGCCCGACACCGCGCCGGCAGCGGTCGTGAAGCGCGTCACCGAACGGTCGGCGGCCGGCTTCGCGAAGCGCAAGGAGACGATCGAACAGGCGCTGCGTGCGATGTCGCGCTGAATATGGGCGCCGGGAAATCAACTCGAAGACTGGAAGACGACGCGCATCCGCGCCGGAGAACACATCGATGAACATCATCCGCAGCACTGCATTCACCGCGGACCGCGCGTGGGGCGCGCTCGACATCGCGAACCTGAACGGCATCACGGTCCGCCTGCACTGGACCGACCAGCCGTATCGGTGGCACGTGAACGACGACGAGGAAGTGTTCGCAGTGCTCGACGGTCGCGTCGAGATGCGTTATCGCGAAGCAGGCGTCGAGCACGCGACGGTGCTCGAAACGGGTGACGTATTCCATGCGGCGGCCGGCACCGAGCACGTCGCGCATCCGCTCGGCGAAGCACGCATCCTCGTGATCGAAACCGCAGGCAGCGTCTGACGGCCGGCGGCCGTGCGTCGATGCCGCGCGGATCGCAGCCGCATCCGCGCGGCGGGCTTCATCCGGTGATCGTCCCGGTGGCCTGCGGCGCGATCAGCTTCGGTCGCGGCGTACACCAGCACTGGCCGAGGTCGTGCTCGAGTGCGACGACCTTGCCCATCATGGTCATCGTCCGCTCGCCGCCGTCGGACAAGATCACGCCCGGCGACTTGCAGGCGGCGCAGAACACCGGCGCGCCGGGACAGGCGAGTTCGCGTCCGTCGAACGACGAATTGACAAGACCGTCGAGCACGACGCCGCCGTGGTCGGTCGTGTCGCCCTTCAGCATGAATGTGCGGCTCATGATGTCGGTTCTTCCGTCGGAGAGGCCGCGCAACGCGGCAGCTTGGCCGCGCGCGGGCAATCGGAATCCGCCCGTCGGTCGCGGGCGTTCCGCAGGCATGTCACCGCTCGCCGCGGCCACCTCCGTCAGAACTTGTGCCGCAGGCCGACGCGCGCCTGGAACTGCCGGTCGTTCGCCGATGCGCCGGGCCCGTTGATCGCGGCGACCGCCGGGCGTCCGGTCGAGTCGGTACCCGACGCGCGCTGGTAGACGGCGGTCAGGTACACGTCGGTGCGCTTCGACAGGAAGTAGTCGAGCCCCGCCGCGACCTGGTGGTACGTCGCGCCGTCGCGCCCGTTCACGCCGCCACCGCGCGTGTAGTCGTACGCGACGCCGCCGAACAGGTAGGGCGTGAACTGGTAGCGCACGCTGGCCTCGACGTTGTTGAACACCGCATTGCCGGACACGCCGCCGGGATTCGGCCCGGACGACAGGTCGCCGAGCTGGCGGAACGACGTGTTCGTGTACATCGCGCCGAGCGTGACCGCGCCGATCGCATAGGTGCCGCCCGCCGCCGCGACCTGCAGCGTGCGCGCCGATGCATAGCCTGAATACACGGGCGACAGCATGTTGTTGCCCGGCACGCCGCCCGTGACCGGCGCCGGGCTGCCGGTCGTGCCGAAGAACGACACGTTCGGGTTGCGCGCATTCAGGTAGCCGGCCGCAACCACGAGCGGCCCGCGCGTGTAGCCGGCCGTCATCGACCACACCTGGTTGCGCGTCGCCGCGCCCGCGATGCCGCCCACGCCAACCATCGCCGCGAAGCGGAACCCGCCGTAGTCGTTGCTCGTGAACTTGATCGCGTTGTTGGTCGAGTTCGCGTTGTTCACGTTGTCGAGGTCGCCGGGGTGCGCAACCATGTAGCCGCCGAACAGCGCGGCGGCCTCGAGCGGCCCGAGGAAGTCGACGTTGGTGTCGTACTGCCGCCCGAGCGTGACGGTGCCGAACGGCCCCGACAGCCCGACGAATGCCTTCTTGCCGAAGATCAGCCCGCCCTGCCCGAGCTTGCCCGTGCTCGGGTCGAAGCCGTTCTCCAGCGTGAAGATCGCCGCCAGCCCGCCGCCGAGATCCTCGACGCCGCGCAGCCCCCAGCGGCTCGCCTGCTGCACGCCGCCCAGCATCCGCCACGCGGGCTTGCCGCTCACCGTGCCGTTCGGGCCGGCCACCGCGAGGTTGCTCGTGTAGGTGAGCCCCTCGTCGATAATGCCGTACAGCGTCACGCTGCTCTGTGCGTGCGCCGCACCCGCGATCAGCGCGACACCCGCGCCTGCCAACAGCCGTTGTTTCATCGGAAGGTCTCCATTGCGCGGGTCGAATGGCAAAACGCAGGCGTGCGCGTCCCCCGCAGGCGCGCGGCCTGCTCCGGTGCGAACCGGAACGGTTGGATGTGAGTCGGAAAAGGCGGTCAGCGCATCGCGTCGGCGACGACGGCCGGCGGCGTCCAGCGGCGGCCGGCCGCGACTTCGTAGGCACGGCCGAACTGCAGCACGCCCCAGTCGTCGCGGTAGCGGCCGACGATCTGCATGCCGATCGGCAGGCCGGTGGCACCAAAGCCGCACGGCACCGACAGGATCGGCGCCTCGGTCGACGACAGGTACCAGCACACGCGCATCCAGTCGATGTACGACGTGCTGGCGGCACCCGGCACATGCGCGGGCGAGCGCAGGCCGACATCGAACGGCATCACCTGCGTGGTCGGCAGCACGTAAAACGCGTAGCGCTGCATGAACGCGCGCATCCGCTCGAACAGGCGCGTCTTGCGCACGAACATGCGGCCGAGATCGGCGGCCGTCAGCGAGCGATGCAGCCGGTATTCGTCGTGAATCTCGGGCTTCAGCACCGCGCGCTGCGCATCGTCCAGCCCGTCGACCAGCGTGCCGATCATCCATGCGCGCTCGATGCGGAACACGTCCTCGGCTTCCGACAGATCGGGATCGTCGAATTCGACTTCGCAGCCCAGCGCCGCGAACACGCGCGCCTGCGCATCGACCGCACGCTCGATCTCCGGATCGATCGGCACGCCGGGCAGGCCGCGCGACATCGCGATGCACGTGCCGCGGAAGTCGCGTTCGAGCGGCTGCGCGAAGCGTGCCCCAGGTTCCGAGAGTTCGGTCGCGGTCTCGCCGCTCGGCCCGGCGATCGCGGACAGCAGCAGCGCGGTGTCGGCCACGTCGCGCGCCATCGGCCCGTCGACACCGAGCGTCGTCCAGCCGTTCAGGTCCGGCGCGCGCGGCACGCGGCCCGGCGACGGCCGCAAACCGACGACGTTGTTCCATGCGGCCGGATTGCGCAGCGAGCCGCCCATGTCGCTGCCGCACGCAAGCGGGTTCATCCCGCACGCAAGCGCGGCGGCCGCACCGCCGCTGCTGCCGCCGGCGGAGCGCGTCAGGTCCCACGGGTTGCGCGTCGCGCCGAACACGTCGTTGAACGTATGCGACCCGGCGCCGAATTCGGGCGTGTTCGACTTGCCGATCATCAGCGCGCCGGCGCTCGCGCAACGGCGCACGACGAGCGCGTCGTGCTGCGGCACGTGATCGGCGAACAAACGCGAGCCGTACGTGGTGCGCACACCGCGCGTCGCGGTGAGATCCTTCTGCGACACCGGCAGCCCGTGCAGCGGCCCCTGCCACTCACCGCGCATCCAGCGCGCATCGATGTCGCGCGCACGGGCACGCAGCAGGTCGGGATCGACGACGGTCACGAGCGCGTTCACGCGCGGGTTGACCGTCGCGATCCGCGCGAGATGCGCGTCGAGCAGGTCGCATGCGCCTATCTCCCGCTTCTTCAGCAGGTCGAGCATCGCGCAGGCGGACAAGTCGCACAGGTCGCCGGCCATGACGCCGACGGACTGGGACGAAAACGAAGGCGAAGTGGTAGCGGTCATACGGTTCCGGACGAAAGCAGAAAGGAAGGACGCGGTATCGGGCGCAGCCGGTCACGCATCGCGATCGCTGCGATCCGACGCGAACGCGAGCGCGACGAGCGACAGCACGCCGCAGACGATCACGTACCACGCAGGCGCGGCCGGATTGCCGGTCGCGCCGATCATCCACGTGACGATGAACTGCGCGAAGCCGCCGAAGATCGACACGCCGCCCGCATACGCGATCGACAGCGCGGTCGCACGCGTGCTCTTCGGAAACAGCTCGGCGAGGATCACGCCGTTCGCGCCGGCGTTGATCGAGTGCAGCGCGGCGAGCAGCATCACGACCGCGTACATCGTCGCGATCGACGGCACCGCGCGCATCAGCCAGAAGCCCGGCAGGATCAGCACGGTCAGCGCGATACGTGACCACAGCGCGACACGCTTGCTGCCGGTGCGGTCCGACAGCCGCCCGCCGACCGGCGCGGCGACGAACATCACGGCACCGGACAGGATCCCGCACCACAGCGCGGTATCCATCGGCAGGTGCAGCACCTTGATCGCATACGTCGACATGTAATACAGCACGATGAAGTGCGCGGCCGTGCCGCCGATCACGAGGCCGAGCGCGGTCAGCACGGCGGCGCCGTCGCGCCGCAGCACGGTGCCGAGTACGGCCGATGAACGCCGCGCGGCCGCGGCCGGCGCGTGCTGTTCGATCCCGTTGAAGCGCGCGCGCAGGTAGAGGCCGACCGGCGCGATCAGCACGCCGAGCAGGAACGGCACGCGCCAGCCCCACGATTCGAGCGAGGCCGCGTCGAGAAAATGCGACAGCAGGAAGCCCACGAACGAACCGGCGAGCGCCGCGGCGCCCTGGCTCGCGAACTGCCAGCTCGTGTAGTAGCCGCGCTCGCCGGCCGGCGCGCGCTCGGCGAGCAGCGACGTCGATACGCCCACCTCGCCGCCGGCCGAAAAGCCCTGCAGCAGCCGCGCGGCGATCACCAGCACGGGTGCCAACATGCCGATCTGCGCATAGGTCGGCATCACGCCGATCATGCCGGTGCCGACCGCCATCGTGACGAGCGTGAGGTTCATCGCGGGCACGCGACCGAAGCGGTCGGCAACGAGCCCGATCACGACGCCGCCGACCGGCCGCGCGATGAACCCGACACCGAAGGTCGCGACCGACATCAGCAATTGCTGCTGCGCGGATACCGCCGGAAAGAACAGCTTGCCGAGCAGCACCGCGAAGAAACTGAACACGGTGAGATCGAAGAATTCGAGACCGTTTCCGATCGTGATCGCGACAATCAACTGACGATTGGACGGGGATGCGGCAACGTTGCCGACATGCCCGCCGAACATGCTGTCCGCTCGGGGCGCCTTCATGAGGGTGTGTCTCCGTACTGGTTGTGCGTGTCGTGTGCGCGGCCCGTTCGACCGCCTGCGCATGCAGTCTAGGCATTCAAAAACCGCAGCCCGGAGCGACATTTTTCGATCGTGATAACGCATGGTTATCGCGTGCTTTGAATGCGGTGCCGCGGTGTAGGATGGGAGCGTCGCCACTGCCGCCGCGCCCCGCCACGCCGTGAAACACCACCAGCTCCGGGCGCTCGCCGCCATCGCCGAACACGGCAGCCTGCGCGCGGCCGCACGCGCGATCCACCTGTCGCAGCCCGCACTGACGAAGGCGATCCGCGAACTCGAACTCGATCTCGGCGTGCCGCTCGTCACGCGCAATGCGCGCGGCGCGCAGCTCACGCGTTTCGGGCAGGCCGTCTATGCGCGCGCGCGGCTGATCCTCGCGGAGATGCAGCACGCGCGCGACGACGTGATCCAGTTGGCGGGGGGCAAGGAAGGCGCGCTCGCCTGCGCGCTGACGCCGCTGATGTCGCTCGGCTTCCTGCCGGCCGCACTCGACGCGTTCCGGCAGCGGATGCCGACGATCCGCCTCGACGTGCGCGAAGGCTTTCTCGACACCGCGCTGCCGCGCCTGCGCGACGGCTCGCTCGACTTCGTGATCGCAATCGTCGACTCGACGCGGCTATCGCCCGAATTCACGTTCCGGCCGCTGCTCGAGTCGGAGTTGATCCTGATGACGCGCGCGAGCAATCCGCTGCGTCACTGCACATCGCTCGCGCAGCTGCAGGACGCGCAATGGATCCTCAACACGTCGCCGGAAAGCATCGGCCGGCTGCTGCAGGACGTGTTCGTCGCGCACGGCTATCCGGCGCCGCAGCCGATCGTCGAATGCACGTCGTTCAGCGCGGCGTTTTCGCTGTCGGTGCATACCGATACCGTGTCCTGCGTGCCGCAGAGCTTCATGGAGGTCGACTGGATTCGCGAGCGGATGGTTGCAATCGACATCGAGGAGACGATTCCGGCCGTGTCGGTCGGCGTGCTCACGCGCCGCGATGCACTGAACACGATCGCATGCGACTACCTGATCCACTGCTTCGTCGAGGCCGTGCGCCGGCACGATCGCGCGACGCTGCTGTGGCGATAGCGGCGCGGCACGCGTGACGCGGCGCCACAAGCCGCGTGGCGGCGCAGCTCAGACGAACAGCGCGATACACAGCGCGGCGCCGCACAGATACGTGCCGAGCGCGCCGGCGAAACGCACCGGATTCGGGTTGGCCATCGTCGGCCACGCGAGCAGTCCAACGACGAGCAGGCAGCGGCACGCAGTTGCCGCGACGATCAGCGCCAGGATCGCGCGCGACGGATCGTGTGCGCCGAAATAGAGAAACAGCACCGCGAGAAACGGCGCGTATTCGGCCGTGTTGCCGTGCGCACGCACGATCTTGTGCAACCCGTTCGCCGGATCGTCCGCACACCCGGAACCGGTGGTGCAGCGAAAGCGCGTGACGGACACGACGAGCCCGAGCCCGAACAGCAGCAGCCCGAGGATGGCCGTGCAAACGAGCGCGACGGGATGGATCGGCATGGGACTCCCGGCGAAAGCGGAAATGCGCCGCACATCCGATGATCGTACCCGCGGCCGATACCCTCGGCTATCGCGGAAACCCGCAGCATCGCCGTGCGCCGGACACAATTTTACGGTCGGGTTCCGGCCCGAATTGTCGCCCTGCCGCACCGCACGAAACCGGTGCATTGCCCGCCTGCCCGGCCGTCCGGGCCTACCCGCCGACCCGCCCGCCAAACGGATGCCCCGGCACGAAACGCGCAAACGTTACGCATACGACGGCATGCACCACCGCAACGCAACGCGGGTTACAGCGCGTCACAGGCACGCGCGTTGCGTCGACGCATCTCGGTAGTGAACGCCCTTGGCAGCCCGCTGCGGAGGACTACACTAATCCTTAATGGGGTGCGGCCGGAGCCCGCGCCTTCAGGGAGACGCCGCCATGAATCGGCCGCTGAATCGTATCCTGCCGCGCGTGACCGGTCCCGCATCGGTCTGGACGTGGGTCAAGTGGTCTTTGCTGGCCGCGCTGCTGATCGCCGTGGCGATCGTTGCGCGACTCGTGCAGAGCGAGATCGAGACGTCCCGGCTGCAGGCGCGCTACCTGTCCGAGCTCACCCGTGACGTCGGCTACACGGTCGAGACGGGCCCGAGCGATCACATCCGTTTCCCCGCCAACGGCCCGTACGACCAGCGCCTCGGCTACTCGATGATTCCGGCGTTCCAGGAGCGGCTGCTCGCGCGCGGCTTCGTCGTCAGCAAGCAGGCGCGCGATTCGCAGCGGATGCTGTCGCTCGGCGATCACGGCCTGTTCCTCCCGTTCGAAGAGAAGGACCAGGCGGGCCTGATGCTGTTCGACTCGACCGGCGCGCCGCTGTTCACAACCGTGTTCCCGCAGCGCGTCTATGCCGACTTCGACATGGTGCCGCGCGTGGTCGTCGATTCGCTGCTGTTCATCGAGGATCGCTACCTGCTCGACGCGAACGAGCCGAACCGCAACCCGGCGATCGACTGGGGGCGCTTCGGCCGCGCGGTCGCCGACCAGGCGCTGCATGTCGTCAACCGCCATCAGGCGCGCCCGGGCGGCAGCACGCTCGCGACGCAAATCGAGAAGTTCCGCCATTCGCCCGAGGGCCGCACCGCGACGCCGCCCGAGAAGCTGCGGCAGATCGGGTCCGCGTCGGTGCGCGCGTACATGAACGGCCCGCAGACGATGCCCGCGCGCCGCACCATCGTCGTGCGCTACCTGAACTCGGTGCCGCTCGCTGCGCGGCCGCATATCGGCGAGATCACCGGCATCGGCGACGGTCTCGCCGCGTGGTACGGCCGCGACTTCAACGACGTGAACCGCATCCTGTCCGCACCGACGACCGGCGACAACGTCGACGAACAGGGCAGGACGTTCCGCGAGGTGCTGTCGCTGATCATCGCGCAGCGCGCGCCGTCGTACTTCCTCAACCGCGGCTATCCGGCGCTGCAGAAGCTGACCGACAGCTACCTGCGGCTGCTGTCGAACGGCGGCGTGATCTCGCCCGCGCTGCGCGACGCCGCGCTTGCCGCGCAGATCGATCGCAGCGCGCCGCCGGCCGCCGCACGCGTGCAGTCGTTCGTGTCGCGCAAGGCCGTGACGTCCGCGCGCGCGTCGCTGCTGTCGGCGCTCGGCATCAGCGACGTGTACCAGCTCGATCAGTTCGACCTGGAGGCAACCAGCACGCTCGACAACGGCGTGCAGCAGGCGGTCGCCGAGCGACTCGCGAAGGCGTCGACGCGGGACGGCGCGCAGGCCGCCGGCCTGTACGGTTTCGAGATGCTCGCGCCGAAGGACGACCCGTCGCACCTCACGTACAGCTTCACGCTGTACGAACGCCGCAACGGCGCGAACCTGCTGCGCGTGCAGACCGACAGCGTGAACGAGCCGTTCGACGTCAATCGCGGCGGCCGCATCAACCTCGGCTCGACCGCGAAGCTGCGTACGCTGATCACCTACCTGCAGATCGTGTCCGACCTGCATGCGCGCTACGCGAACCTGTCGAACGCGGAACTGGCCCGCGTGAAGCCCGACCCGATCGACGGGCTGTCGCACTGGGCGCTCGACTACCTGTCGCATACGCGTGACCGCTCGCTGCAGGCGATGCTCGACGCGGCCGTCGAACGCAAGTATTCGGCGAGCCCGGACGTGTTCTACACGGGCGGCGGCGCGCAAGTATTCTCGAACTTCGAGAAGTCGGACAACGGCCGCATCCTGACGCTGCACACGGCGTTCGAGCATTCGGTCAACCTCGTGTTCGTGCGGCTGATGCGCGACATCGTCCACTACGAGACGCTGCAGGCGGCCGGCCCGTCGTCGTCGTGGCTCGGCGACCCGGAGCAGCGCCGGCGTTACCTGCAGCAGTTCGTCGACGGCGAAAGCCAGGTCTACGTGAAGCGCTACTACACGCGCTTTGCGGGCAAGGCGCCCGACGATGCGCTCGCGCTGATGCTGAAGGACGTGCGCAAGTCGCCGCCGAAGATCGCGACGGTGCTGCGCAGCGTCGCGCCGAACGAATCGCTCGCGTGGTTCGACGCGCAGATGCGCGTGCAACTGAAGGGCACGCCGGCCGCGACGCTGTCCGACGACGACCTCGCCAGGCTCTACGCGAAGTACGCGATCGACCGCTTCAACCTCAACGATCGCGGCTATATCGCGAGCGTGCACCCGCTCGCGCTGTGGACGCTCAACTACCTGCGCGCGCACCCGAGTGCATCGCTGGCCGACGTCCAGCGCGAGAGCCGCGATGCGCGTTTCTACACGTACTCGTGGCTGTACAAGACGCGCTACCACGCGACCCAGGACCGCCGCATCCGCCGCATGGTCGAATTGCGCGCGTACGCGGAGATCACGAAGTCGTGGCGTGCGCTCGGCTACCCGTTCGCGGAAGTCACGCCGTCGTACGCGGCCGCGATCGGCGCATCGGGCGACCAGCCCGACGCACTCGCGAAACTGATCGGCCTGATCGCGAACGGCGGCCAGAAAGCGCCGACCGAGACGATCACGCGGCTCGACTTCGCGAAGGGCACGCCATACGAAACCCGCTTCGTGCGCGCGGCCGCGCAGCCGCACCAGATGCTGTCGCCGGAAATCGTCAACGTGGCGCATACGCTGCTGCGCGACGTCGTGCTCAGCGGCACCGCGCGGCGCCTCGCGGGCGGCTTCACGCTGCCCGACGGCAAGACGCTCGACGTGTACGGCAAGACGGGGACGGGCGACCAGCGCTTCAACGTCTATGCGCGCGGCGCGCGGCTGATCGAGTCGCGCAAGGTGAACCGCAGCGGCACGTTCGTGTTCGTGCTCGGCGACCGGTTCTTCGGGGTCCTGACCGCAACGGCGCACGAACCGTATGCGGCACGCTACGACTTCACGAGCGCGATGGCCGTGCAGTTGCTGAAGTCGATGGCGCCGGCGCTCGCGCCGCTGATCGAACGCCCGGCCGGCACCGGCAAGCGCACCGCGGGGCCTGCCCCGCAGGCGGAAACGCCCGCGCCGGATGCCGCTACCGCGCAGCCGTCCTGACGGCCGCGCGACCGTTCATGCGCCGGCGCGCCGCTCAGTGCGAGCGGCCGTCGTAGTGCGTGACCGGCAGCGCGTCGATATCGACATCCTCGAGACAGCGCACGTTGATCGCGGCCATCGCGGTGCCGTTCGGGTGGACGCCCTCGCCGAACGTGTGAATCCCGCAGCGCTTGCAGAAGCGGTGCTTGATCACGTGCTTGTTGAACATGTAGGTGGCGAGATGTTCGTCGGGCGTGAGGAGTGTCATGTCATCGCGCGGCACGAACCACATCAGCGCGCCCTTGCGCTGGCAGATCGAGCAGTTGCACGCCATCACGCCCTGCAGGTCGCCTTCCGCCTCGAACTTCACGTCTCCACAGTGACAGCTTCCGCGATAAAGCATGGTCGTCTCCCGGTGCGGCCCGTGCGCATCGACGGCGCCCCGGCGGGACACCGTTGGCCAGGCCGATCCAAGCGGGTACAGTAGCGCGCACATGCGCCGCACGCAATGTCCGGCGGCGCCCGTCCCGCCCCCGTCAAGACCAAGGAAAACCGTCATGCTCGAACTGCGCCCCGGCTGCGAATGCTGCGACAAGGACTTGCCGCCCGATTCGGCGGATGCACGCATCTGTACGTTCGAATGCACGTTCTGCGCGACCTGTACCGACGACGTGCTGAAGGGCCGCTGCCCGAACTGCGGCGGCGACCTGGTCGTGCGTCCGCGGCGGCCGGCGAGCCTGCTCGCGAAGTACCCGGCGTCGACCGAGCGCATCCACAAGCCGGGCGGCTGCGCGAACGCCTGACGGCGCCGCACCACCCGCCCGCGCCCGTCACGACATCTCGATTCGCGCGCGCGTCACCGCGAGCAGCGCCGCCATCGCGCGGCGAGCACCGTCCTCGTCACGCACGCGGATCGCGTCGCTGACGGCCGTGTGCTCGGCGAGCGAAGCGTTGTACACGTCCGCACGGCGCGCATTCAGATGCAGTTGCGCCTCGAGCGTGCGATCGATCAGCGTGCCGAGCGGCACCAGCAGCTCGTTGCCGCCGGCCTCGAGCACGCTCAGGTGAAAGCGCAGGTCGGCGCGCACCCATTCGTCGACGTTGCGCGCGGCGGCCATTGCGCACGCCGCGCCGTCGATCGCGCCGAACGTGTCCGGCGTGTGCATGCGCGCGGCAAGCGCGGCCGCGAACGGCTCGACCATCTCGCGCATCTCCTGCAGCTTCAGCGCGAACGCGAGCGGCGGCGCGACACGCGCGTACCAGTCGAGCAGGTCGGCATCGAGCAGGTTCCACACGCCGCGCGGCCGCACGCGCGTGCCGATCTTCGGCCGCGATTCGACGAGCCCCTTCGACGTGAGCGTACGCAGCGCCTCGCGCATCACCGTACGGCTCACGCCGTACATCTCCATCAGGTCGGGCTCCCTCGGCAGCAGCGACTCGGGCGGGTAGTCACCGCGCAGGATCGCCGTGGCGAGCCGGAAGGCCGTCTGTCCATGCAGGTCGCGTCGAATGATCGTTCTCCGTTAAGCCGGTGCCCGGGCGTGCCGGCTGCCCACTATCTGCACAATAATGCTATTAATACTATTTTTTATCGGTCTACGCTAGGATAACCGCGAAATCATGCGACCGTGCGCCGCGCCCGATTGCCCGCGCCGGTCTACCCCGGAGACTCGCATCGTGAAAATCACCCGCCTCGAAACCTTCGTCGTCCCGCCGCGCTGGCTGTTCCTCAAGATCGAAACCGACGAGGGCATCGTCGGCTGGGGCGAGCCGATCGTCGAAGGCCGCGCGCACACGGTCGAGGCCGCCGTGCAGGAGCTGGCCGACTACCTCGTCGGCCGCGATCCGCTACTGATCGAGGATCACTGGCAGGTGATGTACCGCGCGGGCTTCTACCGCGGCGGCCCGATCATGATGAGCGCGATCGCGGGCGTCGACCAGGCGCTGTGGGACATCAAGGGCAAGCATCACGGCGTGCCCGTGCACGCGCTGCTCGGCGGCCAGGTACGCGATCGCATCAAGGTGTATTCGTGGATCGGCGGCGACCGCCCGAGCGACGTCGCGAACAATGCGCGCGCGGTGGTCGAGCGCGGCTTCAAGGCCGTAAAGATGAACGGCTCCGAGGAACTGCAGATCGTCGACACCTACGACAAGGTCGAACAGGTAATCGCGAACGTCGCGGCGGTGCGCGACGCGGTCGGCCCGCACGTCGGGATCGGCGTCGACTTCCACGGCCGCGTGCACAAGCCGATGGCGAAGGTGCTCGCGAAGGAACTCGACCCGTACAAGCTGATGTTCATCGAGGAGCCGGTGCTGTCGGAGAACGCCGAGGCGCTGCGCGACATCGTCAACCAGACCAACACGCCGATCGCGCTCGGCGAGCGACTCTACTCGCGCTGGGATTTCAAGCACATCCTCGCGGGCGGCTACGTCGACATCATCCAGCCCGACGCGTCGCACGCGGGCGGCATCACCGAGTGCCGCAAGATCGCGACGCTCGCGGAGAGCTACGACGTCGCGCTCGCGCTGCACTGCCCGCTCGGCCCGATCGCGCTCGCCGCGTGCCTGCAGCTCGACGCGGTCAGCTACAACGCGTTCATCCAGGAGCAGAGCCTCGGCATCCACTACAACCAGGGCAACGACCTGCTCGACTACCTGCGCAACCCCGAGGTGTTCCGCTACGAGGACGGCTTCGTCGCGATCCCGCAGGGCCCGGGGCTCGGCATCGACGTGAACGAGGAGAAGGTGCGCGAGATGGCGAAGACGGGCCATCGCTGGCGCAACCCGGTGTGGCGTCACGCGGACGGCAGCGTCGCCGAGTGGTGAGCGCGATGCGCCGCGCGCGGCTGCGGCCCGCGCGGTAAGTCTCGATTCGAGAACGGCTGCCCCACAGGCAGCCGTTTTTGCATGCGCGGTGCGACGCCCGGCACGCGCCGGGCGCGCGACGGCGGCCTTGCGCCGCGCCGCGCCGCGCGCAACCTGCCGTCAGCCGATCGCCGCGAACCCCGGCACGCTGAACGACAGCACGGCGGCCGCGACGAACACGCCGATCATCGTCAGCGCTTCGAGATGCAGGATGTTGCGGAACGTGTGCGCATCCTCGGTCGACGCGGTGCGGCGCAGGCGCGGCAGCGCCGCGAAGCGGTTCAGGCCGCCGAGCACGAGCGCGAGCGCGACGAGCAGCAGCTTCAGCAGCAACACGCGCCCCCACGTGCTGCCGTCGAGCGGCGCGAGCGAACCGCCGAGCCCGCGGATCGCGTTGAGCGCGCCGGTGCCGAGCACGAAGACGACCGCGATGATCGACGTACGCGACAGGTGCTGGCCGAT
>NZ_JAAGPO010000107.1:0-34431 GCF_017104825.1 Burkholderia sp. Ac-20345
TCCGGATCGTCGAGCCGTGCGAGCAGGCCCAGCAGCGTGCTCTTGCCGGCCCCCGTGGGGCCGACGATCGCGACGAAGCCGCCCGCCGGGCAATGCAGGTCGACGCCGTCGAGCAGCGTCGCGCCGGTGGCCGACCGGTAGCCGACGCGCACCGCGTCGACGCTCGCATCGTGTACCGGCGTGCCGCGCTCGGGGCTATCGAAACGCGGCGCATGCAGCACCGCGAGCACGGTGTCGAGCGCGCGCCAGCCGCCGCGCAGCGCCTGGTCGAGCTGCGTGAGCTGCGCGAGCGGCTCGATGAAGCGCACGAGCAGCACGAGCACCGCCACGGCCGTCGCGGCATCGAGCCGGCCGGCGGAGACGGCCCATGCGCCGCCGACCAGCATCGCGACGAACACGCCCTGCACCGCGCCTGCAAAGCCGAGTTCGATCGGCAGCGAGCGCCGCATCAGCGCACGCGTGCGGCGATGCTGCTCGTCGAACGCGTGCTGCAGCGCCGCGCGTGCGTCGCCTTCCTGGCCCGCGAAGCGCAACAGCCCCTGATGCGCGGCGAAGGTCTGAAGCTGCACGGCCATGTCGCGATCGCCGGACGCGCGCGCCTGTTCGAACGCGAGCGTCCGTGTGCCGCCGCGTTCGAGCAGCGCGAACAGCAGCACGGCCGCGGCCGCGAGGCACAGCGCAATGCGCCAGTCGATCCACGCGAGCCCTGCGACAACCGCAAGCGGGGTCACGACCGCGCCGATCAGCGGCCCGAGCAGGTGTGCTGGTATCCCCATCGCCTGCATGACCGGCCCGCGCAGCAGCCCGGACGGATGACGGTCGCGCACGGCCTGCCACGACGCGATGCGCGGCAGGTGCCGCACGAGGCGATCGACGAGGCCGGCCGCGAGCGCGCCGCCCGCGCGATAGCCACCGCGCTGCGCGACGTACAGCACGAGCGCGTGGCACAGCGTCAGCGCGCCGAGCGCGATCGTCCAGTGCAGCACGGCCGCATGCACGCCGGCGAACCATGCGCGGATCAACGGCACGAGCAGCAACCCGCACGCGCCGTCGAGCAACGCGGCAGCCACCGCCCAGCCAACCCCGCGCCACAGCGCGCGGCGTGTTTCGGATGGCAGGCACTGCAAACGTTTGAGCGATTTCATCATCATGCGGCCTCCCGGCCTGCGACACCGCGTTCGCTCCATAGCCGCGCATACAGCCCGCGCGCGGCCAGCAGCACCGCGTGCGTGCCGCGCTCGACGATGCGGCCGCGATCCATCACGAGAATCTGGTCCGCATGCCGGATCGCATCGAGATCGTGGCTGACGATCACGCGGGTGCGCATGTCGCCGCGCAGCGCATTGCGCAACGCGCGCCCGGTTTGCGGATCGAGCGCCGAGGCCGGTTCGTCGAGCAGCAGCAGCGGCGCGGGCGACAGCAGCGCACGTGCAATCGCCAGCCGCTGCAGTTCGCCGCCGGACAGCCGCACGTCGCGCCCGCACACGCAGTCGTAGCCGCCTGGCAGGGCTTCGATGCGTTCATCGAGACAGGCCGCGCGTGTGGCCGCACGAATCTCATCGTGATCGGCGTCGGGCCGGTAAAGCGCGATGTTCGCGGCAATCGTCACGTCGAGCGCCGCGGCTTGCTGGAACACCATCGCGACCTGCTCGCGCCGCGTATCCGACGCGAGCAGCCGCAGATCGGCGCCGCCGAGCCGCACCGTGCCGCGGTCCGGATCCATGAAGCGCGCGAGCAGCATCAGCAGCGTGCTCTTGCCCGCGCCCGACGGCCCGACGATCGCGGTGGTCGTGCCGGCCGCGATCGTCGCGTCGATGTCGCGCAGGATCGGCGTGCCGTCGATGTCGACACTCACGCCGCGCAGCTCGATCGACGCATCGCGCGGCACCTGTGCGGCGCCATCGGCTGGCTCCGGCAGGCCCGGCAGTGCGAGCAACGCATCGAGGCGTGCAGCGGCCGCGCGCGCTTCGCGCAATGCATCGGCACCGTGGCCGAGCGCACGCACCGGCGCGGCGACCGCCCAGATCAGCAGCGCGAACGCGCACAGTTCGCCGACCGGCAAGCGGCCGGCCGTCAGCCACATCGCGCCGAGCACGACCCACGCGAGCAGAAACGGTGTGCCGAGCAGCACCTGCGTGCAGGCGCCGGGCCCGCCGACGCGGCCGACCCACGCTGAAAACGCCTGTTCGAAGCGCCCGGTCGACGCCAGCGCAGCCGCCTCGATACCCGCGCCCGGGTACTGCCGCACGAGCGCCGGGTTCTGCGCCAACTGTGCGTAGTCGCCCATCAGCTGTTCGAGTGCCGCATTGCGGGCAGCGACAGCCGGTGCGAACCGCGCCGAACGCATCCAGCGAAACAGCGCGGCGCCCGCGACGAGCGGCACGAGCGCGAACGCGAGCAGCGCGGGATTCAGGTAAAGCAGACACGCGAGCGCCGCGCACGGCACGACAATCAGTTGCGTGACATCGGCCGGCGCATGCGCGACGAGCTGGTGCAGCGCGCGCACATCCTGGTCGACATGACGCGAGACGCGGTCGCTACCCGCACGCGCGAACCAGCCGAGCGGCAAGCGTTGCAGATGATCGGCGAGGCGCCTGCGCAAGCGGTCGGCGAGATCAGCGTCGACGCGGTGTGTCAGGTGCAACGCGATCGTCTGGCCGCCCAGCCAGCACGCGCCGGCCACCACGGCCGCGACAAGCCAGCCGCGTGCCGTCGCGTCGAGCTGCGCGGTCGCGCGCCATGCATCGGCGACACGACCGAGCGCGAGCCACGGCACGAGCGACGCGACGCCCGCCAGCGCCTGCAGCACGACCGCCGCCACGAGCGGCACCGCGAACGGCCGCAACATCGAAAGCAACGGCCCTTTCATGCGGCACGCTCCAGCAGCATGCCGAGCGTTGCCGCGCACGCGTCGCCCGGCGGCTGCTCCGGAAAGCCGAGTTGCATGGTCAGTTGCTGCCAGACCCGCGTCACGTCGATGCTGCGCTGGTTGCACGCCTGCAGCCCTTCGCCCGACACGAGCCGATCGACCGCGCGCACGGCCGCCTGCGGCCAGCTGCGCGCATGAATCGCGCCCCACGTGTCGCGCGCATCGTCGCAGATCTGGATGCTCGGCATATCGTCGCCCGTCGCATCGCCGAAAATCGGGAACAGCCCGTCGTCGTCCGTCGCCGGTTCGCGCAGCGCGGGCGCCCACCACAGCGGGCCATGCGGCGACGCGAGCGTCCACGTGCCGGCGTCCGTCGTCAGCGTGATGCTGAACAGCATGCTCATCCGGCCGTCGTCGGCCGCCGCCATCTCGTTGTGCACGCGCAGCGAGACCGGCGTTTCGGCCAGCACCATCGCACATTCGCGCATCGACGACAGCGCCGGCCCGACCGGCTCGACCGACCACGGGCCCACGCCCTGCAGCGCGGCCGCGAGCACGTCGAGCGCCGCGAAACTGGCCTGCACCGAGCACACGACATCCGCATGCATCGGCGCACTCGTTTCACGCAGCCGCCGCGCGACGGCGATGAAGCGAGAGACGACCGGCAGGTTCGGATAGAAGCTGTTGAGCAGGCAGCGGCGGCCATGACGCGACGCGGTGCGTAGCACGCGATCCCATTCGTCTGGCAGCAGCGGATGCTCGATCACGACATCGATCCCGCGTTCGAGCAGTTGGCACGCGAGCGCGGCCCCGTCGGCGCCGCGGGCCGCGCCGCCGACCGCGACGCACGCGACGCGCACGTCCTCGGGCAGCGCTTCCGGACGGTCGAACACGGGCGCGCCGACACGCGCGGCCAGCGCGGCGGTACGCGCGCTGCCTTGCCCCAGGATGCCCGCGACACAATACGCATCGGACGCAGCGAGGCCCGCCGCATAGAACTGGCCGAAGCGGGAGCCGGCCACGACGACCGGCAGCGGATGGACCTTCATTGCGCCTCCTTCAGGCGGGTATCGACGAACGCGGCATTCAGGCAGTCGAAATGACCGCCGGGGATATCGACGGACGTGATGCCGCCGAGCGCCTGCGCCGTCCAGTATTCGGTGAGCGCCGCGCGCTGCTGCGGAATCAGCGGGTTGCAGCGCTCCGGCACGAACAGACGCAGCGCACCCGTGTACGGAGCGTCGCCCGCCCAGTGGCTCGCCTGCACCGAATGCATGAAGAGCCGGTACAGCCGTTCGCGTTCGTCGAGTAGCGGGTGCGCGACCTCGTCCTGCATCGATAATCCGGCGGCCGCGCGCAGCACGCGGCGGCGCAACGCGTCGAGCGGCTCGCAGCGACCGCCGAAAATCTCCAGCTGTGCCTGCAGGCTGCCGGGCGCGAGACGGGCGGGGTCGGCCTTCAACGCGTCGGCGAGTGCGTCGGCCAGCACATACGTTTCCGGAAAACCGAGCGCGTCGAGCGGTAGCCCGAGCGTCGCCGCGAAGTTGAACAGCACGAGCCGTTCGTCTTCGATCAGGTACGGAATCCGGTAGCTCGACACGATGTCGAGCGTGCGCACTTCGACGCCTAGCTGCACCAGCGACTTCGCCATTTCGAGTGCGATCAGCCCGCCCGAGCAGTAGCCGAGCACGTCGACCTCGCGCACGCCGGTGCGCCACAGTGCATCCGCATAGCGCCGGCCGAGCGTCGCATTCAGGTGGCGTGCCGGCAGGTCGAGATAGTCCTGCGCGTCGCGCACCGCGAAGCCAAGCACTGGCCCGAGCCGCGCGAGCGCCGGCATGACCGGACGATAGGCATGCACGGTGCCGAGCCCTTCGTGCACGATCACGCGCGGCACGCCGTCGCCCGGCGCGAGCGGAATCGGCCGCACGTCGGCACGCACGCGGGGCGCAGGCGCATGGATGACCGCCGATGCGTGCGTCGTGCGCGGGGCGGCCGGTGACGGTGCGACCGACGGTTGCTCGCCCGCATCGCGCAAGCATTGCGCGAACGCGGCGGGCGTCGGTTGCGCGAGCACCCAGCGCAGCAACCGGTCGAACGGATGCGCTTGCGCGAGCGGTTCCTCGCCGCGCAGCCGCGACACGAGCTGCGCGATCAACAGCGAATCGCCGCCCGCAGCGAAGAAGTCCTGATCCGGCGTGACGTTGCGCGTATCGAGCACGGCTTCCCACAAGCCGATCAGCCGCGCCAACAGCGGATCGGCGCCGGTCTGCGCGTGGACCGGTCGAGCGGCCGCCGGCTCCGGTTCGCGGATGTCGGCGATGCCGGCCAGCGTACGGCGATCGATCTTGCCGTTCGCGGTCACGGGCAGGCGGTCGAGCACGCGCAGTTGAGACGGCACCATGTAGCCCGGCACGCGCTCCGCGACGAACGCCAGCAGCACGTCCGGCGCGATGCGCGCCGCGCCGCGCTTCACGTGCGCGAGCAGGATGTCGTAGCCGAGCGCGTCGAGCGGCGTGCCGGGTGCCACGCAACCGAGCGCACGATCGCCACCCTCCGACTGCAGCCACTCGAGCCACTGCGCGCGCGGCACGAACAACCGCGCCGACTCGGCACGCGCGTCGTTCGGCGTTTCCATCATCAATCCCTGGCTGATGCTGATTTCCGGATGCTCGGTCGTCAGTTCCTGGATCACCCACCACGCGTCGGCCGCCGACAGCGCACGCAATCCTGTGATCAACGCGACCGTGTCGCGCGCATTGTTCAGCGCGCCGGAGCTGATCGTGACGTCAACGGAATGCGGCGCGATGCCCTGCGCATCGAACGGCGCGTTCATGTCGAACCGCACGAACCGCATCCACGGATACGCGGCAAAGCGCTCTCGCGCCGCCGCGAGGAAATAGCTCGACACGTCGCTGAACAGGTAGTCGATCCGTGTGCCCGCTTCGGCCAGCGGGGCAAGGGCGTCGACGATCGCCCGCGTCGCCGCGGCCGTTCCCGCGCCGATCTCGAGGATCCGCCACGGGCGCTGCGGCTCGCGTGCGACGATCGCGCGCACGGCCTCCGCCATCCCTTTGTGCAGTGCGTGCGCATGTTCGCCGTCGCTGTACATCGCGTCGGCGATATGCGATGCGCCTTCCGGGAACATCAGGCCGGCAGGCGACACACTGCCGTCCACCTGCACGTCGATGCATCCGGCGCTGTCGCGGAAATAGTCGACGAGGACGGCCGGCCACAGCTCGGGCGACGCATCCTGCGCAAACGCGTCCCAGCATGCATGCGCGTCGGCATGGCTGGCATCGGGCCGCAGACGCCAGTCGCCTGCTTCGGCATCCGCGCGCAGCACACCGTGCTTGTCGAGCATCGCGAGCCAGTGGCGCAGCAGATGCTGCCGCGCCGGCGGCACGCGCAGCCGTTCGCACAGCGTCGCGAAATCCGTCGCGGCATCGTCGGTCAGCGCGCCTGCCGGCACGATCCACGCGGCCAGCGACGCAACGCAGGCCGCTTCGAGCCGTGCGACCGACCGTGCCACATCCGCGTGTTCGGGCCAGCGCGCGGCGTCGAACGCCGTGCGCACCTGCTTCGCAATCTCGTGCAGCGCGTCGTCCTGTGCGTTCGGTGCCGGCTCCGCGCCGTGCAGCGACGCGAAGCTCGCGAGCCGGCGCTCGGCGCCTTCGCCAAGCACGATCGTCGCGGCCGCGCCGACGAGCGGATGCGCGGTCAGCGCCGCATCGATCTCGGCCAGCTCGATCCGGTAGCCGCGGATCTTCACCTGATCGTCCTGCCGCCCGAGGAATTCGAGCGAACCGTCGGCGCGCACGCGGCCAAGATCGCCGGTGCGATAAAGCCTGCGCCCGTCGCGATGACGGATGAAGCGTTCGGCCGTGCGCACGGGATCGTTCGCGTAACCCGTCGCGAGCCCGACGCCGCCGATATGGATCTCGCCGCGCACGCCGGCTGGGCACGGCCGGCCGAGCGCGTCGAGCACTTCCATCGTCTGCCCGGTCAGCGCGCGGCCGTACGGAATGCTGGCAAGCTGCGTGTCCGCCGCACGGATCGGATGCTCGATCGACCAGATCGACGCCTCGGTCGCGCCACCCAGGCTGAACAGCGCGCTGTCGGACCAGCGCCGCCACCAGCGCGTGGGCAGCGTCACCGGAATCCAGTCGCCCGACCACAGCACGCGGCGCGGGCCCGGCACGTCGAGCGCCGGTTCGCCTTCGAGGTAGTCGATCAGCATCTGCCCTTGCGCGGGCACCGAGTTCCACAGCGTCACGCGATGGCGCACCATCAGCTCGGCCCAGTGCGATGGATCGTTGCCGCGCACCGGATCGGGCAGCACGATGCACGCGCCGCGTGCGGTCGCGCCGAAGAAGTCATAGACAGACAGGTCGAAGCTCAACTCGGCAAGGCCGAGCACCACGTCCCCGTCGCCGACTTCATGACGCGCGCTGATGTCGGCAAGCGTGTTGCACACGGCCGCGTGGCTCAGCATCACGCCCTTCGGTTCGCCGGTTGAACCCGACGTATAGATCACGTATGCGAGCGCGTCGCCGTCGATGTCGCGCGCGGCGCGCGGCGGCCATTGCGGATCGATCGGCAACGTATCGATATCGATGCGCACGCAACCGTCATGTTCGAAATCGAGCGCCTGCACGCTGACGACCGCACGCACGCGCGCATTGCGCAGAATCACCTGTTGCCGCAGCGCCGGCTGGCGGCTGTCGACCGGCACGTACGCGGCGCCCGCCTGGACGATCGCGAGTACGGCAGCAAGCTGGTGTGCGCACTTCGGCATCAGCACCGCAACCGTGTCGCCCACGCCGACGCCGGCCTGTTCAAGCGCGGACCGCAGCGCCGCCGCGTGCTGCGCGACGTCGCGATACGTGCGCGCCCCCTGCGCGTCGATCACCACCGGCGCATCGGGCGTACGCAACGCCTGCGCGGCGAAGCCGGCCGCGATATGCGTATCCGCATCCGGGTGGACATCGGCAACTGGCGCGCCGGACGGCAACACGATATCGCCCGCACGCGACCACGATTCGGCATCAGCGGCGAGGCGGCCCAGCAGCGCGACGTACGCGTCGAACATCGCCGCGGGCATCCCGTCCGGGAACAGGTCGTCACGCACGTCCCAGCCGATTTCCAGTCCGCCGAACTGGTCGGTCACCTGACAGTCGAGCCAGACCTGCGGCGTCTGACTGATCATGTGGAGAGGCGGCTCGGCGCGGCCGGCGTGCTCGCCGAGCAGGCGGCCCACGCTGCCGATGCCGCTCGTGAACACCACCGGCATCAGCGCCGCATCCTTGCCGCGCCGCCGCGCGAGTTCGCGCATCACGTCGACACCGGTAAACGCGCGATGGTCGAGATCGTCGAACATCCGTGCGCCGATCGTGCGTGCGCGTTCGACGAAATCGCGCCCTTGCGTCGCGTCGACCGCCAGCAGGCTCAGTGCGGTGAAATCGCCGAGCACCGCGTCGATGCGCGGATGCACGGGCGGCCGGTTCAGCACCGTCAGGTTCAGGCAGAACGCGGGCGACTGGCTCCAGCGGCCGACGACTTCGGCGAACGCGGCCAGCGCGACACTTGCCGCGCTCAACCCGAAGCGGCTCGCGTGTCCGCTCAGCGCGGCCCATTGCGCACGATCGAGCCGCGCATGCCGGTGCGTGAAGCGCGGCCGTGCGTCGGAACGCATCGCGGGCACCACCGGCAAATCGGGGCGCGCGGGCAGATCGTCGATGCGCGCAAGCCACCACGCCTTGTCGCGCGCATGATCGGCGCGCGTGCCGGCATGGGCTTCATTGACGACGTAATCGCGGAACGTCGCATCGAGCGGCGCAGGCTGCCATTGCGGATCGTCGTAGCGGCGCCGCCATTCGGCGAGCAGCAACTGCAGGCTCGCGTAGTCGATCAGCGTGAAATCGACGGACAGGTGCAGCACCGCGCCGTCCGGCCCGAGGCTCACTTCCGGCTGCAGCACCGGCCAGCGGTCGAGCGCGTGCACCGCGTGGTCGAGGCGTTCGCGCACATGCTTCACATGCGCGTCGAATGCGTTCGCATCGGCTTCTCGCAGGTCATGCACCGCGAGCGGCTGCCAAGGCACGTCGGGCAGCACGCGTTGCCATGCATTGTCCTCGACGATCGCGCGCAGCATCGGGTGCCGCGCAACGCACGCATTCCACGCCGCCTCGAAGCGCACGCAGTCGAGATTCACGGGCTCGCCGTATTCGACGTACAGATGGCATGCATTGCCGCCGAACTCGAACGATTCGTGCCGGCCGAGCACATACGCGGCCTGCACCGGCGTCAGCGCGAACCGCTCGTGCCGGCGCGCCGGATCGCTGCGCCACGCGCCGCCCTGCAGGAAGCGGACGAACGCGTCGCGTTCGGCCTTGATGCGCGCGGCCAGGTCTGCATCGAGCGCGCCGGCCGGCGCGCGATAGCGCAACTGGCCACCGTCGTCGCACCACAGTTCGATCTGGCGTTCGCGGCAAAGATCGAGCACGTCATCGAAGCTCACAGCACGCCCTCCTCGATCGTTGCGACCGGCGCGTCGCCTTCAGCCTGTGAAGGCTGCGCGGCCGATGCTGCCTCGTCGAGCTGCGCGGCGAGACCCGCGAGCGTCGGCTGCCGGTAGAACGCAGCCATCCCGACCCGCACGCCGAGCCGCTCGCGCAGTTGCGCGAGCAGGCGCGTCGCGAGCAGGCTGTCGCCACCGAGCGCGAAGAACGTCGCGTCGCGCGCATTCGCCGGGCGACCGAGCGCGTGCTCCCAGCACGCGAGCAGCGTCGCCTGCCGTTCGTCGGCCGGCACGAACGCATCGTGTGCGGCCGGTGCGTCGCCGAGCGCCCGCGCGAGCGCATCGCCCACCGCCCGCCGATCGATCTTGCCATTCGCGTTGAGCGGCCAGCGCGCGATGCACCACAGTGCATCGGGACGCATCGCGTCGGGCAACCGGTCGCGCAGCCAGTCAGCCAGCGCCGCTTGCCCGGCCGGTTCGCCGACACGGCGCGCGTCGATGCACGCGAAGGCGTTCGAGCGCCAGCTCCGTGAATCTTCCAGCGCAAAGCCGCACGCGTGCGCCGCCGACGCCAGCGCATCGTGCGCAAACGGCCGCGGCAGTGATGCATCGCCGGTCACGCCCGCGACGAGCTCGCGCAGCGGCGAATCGCGCAGCACGTCGGCAAGCAACAAGCGGCCATTCTGCGCAAGCAACGCTGCCGCAATTCGGAACGTCTCTCGCGGATCGTTGCGCAGGTGTGCGGCCGCGAAGCTGATCACGCAATCGAACCGGCCGAGATGACGCGCGGGCAGCAGGCCGTCCTGCATCGCCTGCAGCGTCGGCGCCGTTTTTACAAAGTACGCCTGCGCGTTGTGCAGCAGACCTGGCGACGCGTCGAACAGCGTCACGTCGAAGCGCGGATCGTCGAGCACGCCGAGCCCCGCGTCGAACGATTGCCCGGCACGCGCGTCGAGCACCGCGACCCGCAACGGTTCGGTGCGCGCAGCGGCCTGGGCCTGCAGTGCATCGCCAAACTCGCGCAGCGCGCGTGCGCCATCCGGCAGACGCGTCGCGAACGCCAGCGGCGCGATCCGCGGATCGAGCGGCACACGCTGCGCGGCGCCTTCAGGATCGGCAGCGAGCGCACGCAGCGACCCGGTCACGTCGTCGAGATCGGCGGCATACCAGTCGAGCAGATCGAGCGCGCTGTCGATTGAGATCGATACCGCGTCCTTCGCATGCCAATGCGCGCGCAGCGACGGCGGCCAGCCCGTGTCGCCGTCGAGCAGCCGCTCGGCGACCGCACGCGCGACGGCCGCTTCCGCGTGCACGGTATCGGCAAGGTCCGCTTCCGCGAGTGCGGGCGATGAGGATATTGCATCCGAGGCGCGATCGGCCGGCACGAACGCCGCGGCGATACGCGCGGCTTCGCCGCCGACGACGCTCGCACACGCACCGTCGATCTGCGGATGCGCGGCCAGCGCCGCCTCGATCTCGCCCAGTTCGATCCGGTGCCCGCGCACCTTCACCTGGCGATCCTCGCGGCCCAGGAATTCGAGCGTGCCGTCGGGCCAGTAGCGGCCACGGTCGCCGGTGCGATACCAGCGGCCCGACGCCTGCTGCACGAAGCGCTGCGCGGTCAGCTCGGGATCGTTCCGATAGCCGCGCGCGAGGCTGTCGCCGCCAATCAGCAGTTCGCCCGGCACGTAATCCGGTGCATCGCGGCCGTCGGCATCGACGACGCGATACGCTTGCCCCGGCAACGGCCGGCCATACGGAATCGAACGCCAGTGCGGCGGCACGTCGCGCACCGTCTGCACGTTCGACCAGATGCCGGCCTCGGTCGCACCGCCGAGCGCATGGAAAGCACAGGCGTCGCCGCAACGTTCACGCAGACGCGTCGGCAGGTCGAGGGCGATCCAGTCGCCGGACAGCAGCGCCGCGCGCACGCTGCGGCACGCATCGGCCGCAGCGGGCACCGCCAGCGCCATTTCCAGCAGCGCGGGTGCCGAATTCCACAGCGTCACACGATGCTGCACAATCAGTTCGATCCAGCGCGCCGCGTCGCGCGCATCGTCCTGGGTCGGCAGCACGAGTTCGGCGCCGGCACCGAGCACGCCGAACAGGTCGTACACCGACAGGTCGAAATCGAGCGCCGATACCGCGAGCAAACGGTCTTGCGCACGCACGCCAAGCAGCGCATCGATCGCATCGATCGTGTTGAGCGCCGCCGCGTGCGTCATCTCGACACCCTTCGGCACGCCCGTCGAACCGGACGTGTAGATCACGTACGCGGTGGCCTCCGGCGCCACCGCGAGCGGCGCGGCCAGCGGTTCGTGCCGCATCAGCGCTGCGACACCGAAATGCGGCAGCGGCGCATCGGCGAGCGTCGTGTCGCCGATCGCGGCCTTGATACCGGCCGCGCGTTCGATCAGCGCCTTGCGCGCGGCCGGTTGCGCGATGTCGAGCGGCACGTAGCACGCGCCGGCGGCCAGTACGCCGAACACCGCGGCCACCTGTGCGGGCCCGCGCGGCAGGCTGATCTCGACAGCGTCGCCGTGACCGATGCCGGCCGCACGCAAGCCGCCTGCGATCGCCAGCGCCTGCGCGGCCAGTTCGCCGCGCGTCGTCACTTGCTCGCCGCACCGCAATGCAACGACCGCCGACTCACGCTCGGCCAATGCGAAGAAGTCGGCATGCAGCGTGCGCGTCCGCAAGGGTGCCGGCACCGCATTGAGCGCATCGCGCACGCGCCGCTGCGCGGACGGCAGCTCGACCGCGATCGGCAGCCGCCAGTCGCGATCGCACAGCGCCTGCACGAGCGCGACATACGCGCCGAACATTGAATCGATCATCCCGTCGGGAAACAGGCCGTCGACGCTGTCCCACGCAAGCAGCGCGCCGTCCGGCACGCGATAGAGCTGATGGTCGAGCCACACCTGCGGCGTCTGCGAAATCATGTCGTGCAGATCACCGAACACGTGTGCGAACGCGTCGGGCACGAACGACGCATCGCCGAGATTGCACGAGAACACGACGGGCGCCGCACGCGGCGTGCCCTGCCGGCGCGCATCACGCAGCACGTCGAGCGCCGGATACGCGGCCTGCGCGATCGCGCCATGCAGCCGCTGCTGGAACGCGCGCACCGAGTCAGCCGCGCTCGCGTCGGCGCGCATGTCGCATTCGACGAGCAACAGCGTCGTGAAATCGGCAATCACGCGGCCGAGATCCGGTGCATCGCCATGCCGGTCGAACAGCGGCACGTTGAGCAGGAACGCCTGCCGGCCGCTCCAGCGCGCGAGCACCGCGGCGAACGCCGCGCCGAACACCGACGACAGCGTGACGCCATGCTGCGCGGCCCGCGCCTGCAGGCGCGCGAGTTCGGCCGTGCTCAGCGTATGCGCGACGCGGCTGAAACGCGGCGCGCGGATCGTTTCCGGCGCACGGGCGAGCGGCAGCGCCGGCCCTTCCGGCAGCGTCGCGAGCCGCGCATGCCAGGCATCACGCGCCGCGGCCCGCGCATCGCGCGTATCGGCCGCGCGACGCGCGAGCCAGGCCGGGAACCACGTCGACGGCGCGTCGGGCAACGCGGACGGCTCGGCATATGCGGCGCCGATTTCCTGCATCAGCAGCCGCACGCTGTCCACATCGGCCGCGAGCAGGTCGACGCTCAGCCACACGCGATCCTCGCCGCCGGGCATCTGCACGAGCCCCATCATGAAAACCTGCGCGTGCTCGACGTCGAGACATTCGTGCGACCGGAACGCGCGCAGCGACACCCATTCTGCTTCCGCATCGGCGGCTGTCCTGTCGCGCCAGTCCGCATGCGCGAACACTGGCGCGTCCGGTGCCGCGACGATCTGCTGGCGGCCACCGGTGAAGCGCGCACGCAGCATCGGATGGCACTCGCGCACGTGCCGGCATGCCGCGTCGAGACGAACGGGATCGATCGCGCGGCTACGAAACTCGAGGAACGCGTGACAGCTCACGTTGCCGAGCACTTCGCCGTCGCCGCGGCCGAGCCAGTACGCCTGCTGGACCGCGGACAAGTCGAACGGCGCATGCACGTCGACCTCGACAACTTCGGCAGCCTCGACGCCGGGCACCGCGGATGCGATGCGCGGCGCATTCGCGGGCAGTTCGGCCCACGCGCCGAGCGTCGGCGTGCGCGCGAGCGCATCGAACGTCAGCGCGTAGCCGAGGCGGTTCACGCGCGTCTGCAGATACATCAGCCGGATCGAATCGAGGCCGCAGCTGAGCAGGTCCTCGTCATCGTCGAGCGACGCGATTTCGTCGACGGGCTCGTCGAGCAGCTCGGCGATCATCGCGACGAGCTGCGAGCGAAAGGCTATGGGAGAAAAACTGGAAGGATCGGAATGATCGATTCTGGAATCGACAGCGGTCTGGCTCATGGGCACGCCTTGTATGGGTAGTTAGATGGCGGATCCGCGCGGCGGCGGCCACCCGTGAATGAGAATCTATCTCATTCACACCCATGAGCCCGGTCGATTGCTTTAGGCTGCCGGTCTGTTGTTTTAGATTGCCGCGCTCTCCATCTCGATGTCGTCGATCGCGTTCGACGACGCCCGAATATCGCTCGGCGAAATGCCGTAGCGCTTGCGAAACGCGATCGAAAAATGCGCGGGGCTGTAGCCGACGCGGTACGCAACGGTCGACACGTTCGCGTCCTCCGCGCACAGCATCGCGTGCGCGGTCCGCAGCCGGTATTCCTGCAGGTACGCATACACGCTCGTGCCGAACACCTTGCGGAAGCCGGCCGTCAGCTTGCGCGAATTCATCCCCACCCGGCCCGCGAGCGCATCGAGCGTCGGCGGCTGCTGAAGCTCGCGCGTCAGGATGTCGCTCGCCGCGTACACGCGCTCGACGTCCGACGACGTGACGCGCACGTCGGCCGGCGCGAACTGCCGCTGCGTCGCCAGCAGCTGCGCGCTCAGCGCGGTCAGCTCGAAGGCCTTGGCCTTCAGGTAGTACTCGCGCACCGCGCCCTCGAACGGGCAGGTCGCGATCTGCACCGCGAGCGCCTGCAGCGCCTTGGACGCCGGGCAACTGACGATGCGCGGATCGCCGCCCGTCGGCGCAAGCATCTTCTCCGGCAGCAGGCTCAGGTTGCGGTCGAGCGCATCGAGGCCGAGCTGCACGATCGTGTAGCGCAACGGCGTGTCGCGGTCGTAGATCTGGTGCGTCGTGAATTCGCCGTCGTTGGCGATCACGCACAGGCCCGGCCCCTTGATGCATTGCTCGGGCTGGCCCGGCACGCGGCAGCGCAACTGGCCGCTCTGCACGAGGACGAGCTTCAGCCCTTTTTCGAGCGGCTCCTCGTACCAGTCGCGGCTGTCCGAGCACAGCGTGCCGCTCATGAGTTTCATGCCCGCGTCGATGTGCACCACGCCCGGATGATTGCCGGGCACGAGCACCGGCGGGTGACGTCGTGACGAAGCGAAGGAGGTCGAGCTCATCGGAGGTCCGTTGGTTAGGCGGCACGCGCGGCCCGGCGCGCGCCGGCGGCAACCGGCCGATTGTCCGGCCGGGCCGGGCGGGCGCCGCGCGACGGGCGCCCGATCGAATGAAATTGCCGCGATATCGAAAGAAACGGCGTTATCGCGGCACTTGTTACAAATGATAATACCTCTCATTTACATTTTCTGACAACTTGCCGGAACCCCAAGGTCAGCGCATGCAATCCTCCCTCCCCTCCGTGGCACCGGCTCTCCCGGCCGACGCGCCCGACTGGCCCGACGACTTCGCGCGCCGTTATCGCGACGCCGGCTATTGGCAAGACACGACTTTCTTCGATGCGCTCGACGCGCAAGCGCAGCGCGATCCCGATGCGCTCGCCATCGTCGACGGCGCCCTCCGGCTCAGCTATCGCGACCTGCTGGCGCGCATCCGGCAGCTTGCGGGCGGCCTCGCGCGTCTCGGCCTGGTACGCGGCGACGCGGTCGTCGTCCATCTGCCGAACGGCGCGCGCTTCATCGAGACGTGCTTCGCGCTGTTCCAGCTCGGTGTGCGGCCGGTACTCGCCCTCCCCGCTCACCGGCACTACGAGATCGGCGCGTTCTGCCGCTTCGCCGGCGCGCGTGCGTATCTGTGCGCGGCGCGGCTCGGCGAGTTCGACTGCCGGCCGCTCGCGGCCGCGTTGCAGGCCGACTGCCCGACGCTCGAGCACGTCGTGATGGCCGGCGACGATCACGCGTTCACGCCGTTCGACGCGCTGTACGACGCGCCGCCGCTGCAAGAATGCGCGGCACGCGCCGACGACATCGCGTGCTTCCAGCTGTCGGGCGGCACGACCGGCACGCCGAAGCTGATCCCGCGCCGCCATCGCGAATACCTGTACAACGTGCGCGCGTGCAGCGCCGCGAGCGGCTTCGACGCCGGCACCGTGTATCTCGCCGCGCTGCCGATGGCGCACAACTTCACGCTGTGCTGCCCCGGCACGATCGGCGCGCTGCTCGCGGGCGGCCGCGTGGTCACGACCGGGCGGCCCGAGCCCGAACAGAGCTTCGCGCTGATCGCGCAGGAGCGGGTGACGCACACCGCGCTCGTGCCGCCGCTCGCGCTGCTGTGGCTCGACGAACAGCCGCAACGGCAGGCCGACCTGTCGAGCCTGCGCGTGCTGCAGGTCGGTGGCGCACGATTGATGGATCATGCAGCCGCACGCGTGACGCCCGTGCTCGGCTGCCAGCTGCAGCAGGTGTTCGGGATGGCCGAAGGGCTCATCTGCTGCACGCGGCTCGACGATTCTCCCGAACGGATCGCGCAGACGCAGGGCCGCCCCGTGTCGGACGGCGACGAAGTGCGCATCGTCGACGATGCCGGCGAACCGGTCGCGCCGGGCGAAATCGGCGAACTGCAGGTGCGTGGCCCGTACACGATACGCGGCTACTACCGGCTCGCCGAGCACAACGCGGCCGCGTTCACCGCCGACGGCTTCTATCGCAGCGGCGACCGCGTGCGGCGCACCGCGGACGGCGACCTCGTCGTCGAAGGCCGTGACAAGGACCAGATCAATCGCGGCGGCGAGAAGGTCTCCGCTGAGGAAGTGGAGAACCTGTTGCTCGCGCATCCGCAGGTGCACGACGCGGCGGTGGTCGCGATGCCCGACCCGCTGCTCGGCGAGCGCACGTGCGCGTTCGTCGTTGCTCGCGCACCCGCACCGTCCAGGCTGGTGCTGAAACGCTACCTGCGCGACTGCGGGCTCGCGGCGTTCAAGATTCCCGATCGCATCGAGTTCATGCCGCGCTTCCCGGAAACCGGCATCGGCAAGACCAGCAAGAAAACGCTGCGCGACCTGCTGCGCCGCCAGTTGCAGGCGGCGGCCGCATGAGCGCACGGCCGACCGATTCGAACTGGATCCGCGAGCTGCGCCTGTCGCCGTGCCCGCGCGCGCAACTCGTCTGCTTCCCGCACGCGGGCGGCACCGCGAATTTCTTTCGCAACTGGAGCCGCGCGCTGCCGTGGGACGTCGACCTGCTCGCGCTGCAGTATCCGGGCCGCGAGGAACGCTTCGGCGAGCCGTGCGCGGCAACGATCGACGCCCTCGCCGGCCCCGCCGCCGACGCCCTGCAACGCTATGCGCATGCGCCGCTCGTGCTGTTCGGGCACAGCCTCGGCGCGGCGCTCGCGTACGAGGTGGCGGTGCGGCTCGAGGCGCGCGGCGCGGCGCCGCTTTACCTGGCCGTGTCCGCGTTGCCGCCGCCGCATCGTCAGCGCCTGTCGGATCTGCACCTGCAATCCGACGACGCGCTCGTGGGCGACGTCGCGCGGCTGTCCGGCGAGCACGCCGCGCTGCTCGCCGATCCGGAGATGCGCGCGATCTACCTGCCGATGATCCGCAGCGACTACCGCGCGATCGAGACGTATCGCCGCGACCGGCCGCCGCGGCTCGGCACGCCGCTCGGCGTGATGTTGCCGCTTGCCGACTCCGAGCTCGACAACGACGAAGCGCAGGCGTGGCAGGACGTCGCGTCGCGCCCGATCCGCATCGAGACGTTCAACGGCGACCACTTCTACCTGCGCCACCAATACCCGGCGGTGATCGCGCATCTGGTCGAACGGATCGACCAGTCCCTTCGTTACGGAAAGGAGTACACATGAAAACACCGGACACCTGCACGGGGCTGCCCGACATTCGCGAAGCCATCGATCGCCTGGACGCCGACATCATCGACGCGCTCGGCCAGCGCATGCAATACGTGAAGGCTGCATCGCGCTTCAAGCCCGACGAAGCGAGCATCGCCGCGCCGGAACGGGTGGCCGCGATGCTGCCCGACCGGCGCCGCTGGGCCGAACAGGCCGGCCTCGACGGCGACTACGTCGAGACGCTGTTCTCGGGCCTGATCGCGTGGTACATCACGCAACAGACGCAGCACTGGCGCCGGCAACGGGGGCTCGCATGAACGCCGGCCTCCCGCTGCTGCACGACACGTTCGCCCGTGCGGCCCGCCGCGCCGCCGACACCGGCACGCCGACGCTCGCGTCGGTGTCGGTGCCGCTGCGCCCGCTCGACTTCTTCGACCTGATCGCCGCGTGGGACGACGGCGCCACCCCGTGGTTCTTCCATGAAGCCGGCGATGCGTCCGTCACGCTGCTCGGGTGGGACTGCGCGCTCGAACTGACCGCCACCGGCGACACACGCTTCGCGCAGATCGATGCACGCTGGCGCGCACTCGTTCGCGATGCCGTGACGGCCGGCCCGCAACCGCCGCGCCTCGTCGGCGGCTTCCGGTTCGATTCACTTGGCCCCCGCAGCGCACACTGGGCGCCGTTTCCCGACGCAAGCATGACGGTGGCGAGGCTGTTGATCGTGCGCGAAGGCGACGCGCACTGGGCCGTCTGCCAGCACGTCGTCGCCACACACGACGATCCGGCCGCGCTCGCGCATGCATGCCTCGCGCGCATCGAGTCGCTCGGCACGCTCACCATCGCCCGTGATGACGCCGCCCCGCACCTGCTCCACACGCAGGCGCTGCAGGCGAGCGAATGGCAGCACGAAGTCCGGCGCGCGGTGGACGCGATCCACGGCGGCGCGTTCGGCAAGGTCGTGCTCGCGCGCGACGTGCACGAACAGTATGCGCGGCCCGTCGCCGTCGCGCCGCTGCTGCGCCGGCTGCGCAAGCGCGACGCGCATGCGCACCTGTTCGCGGTCCGCCGTGAAGGCGCCTGCTTCGTCGGTGCCACACCGGAACGGCTCGCGCGTGTCGCGGCCGGCGACGTGCGCACGCATGCGCTGGCCGGGACGATCCGGCGCGGCGCCACGCCCGACGACGATCGCGCACTCGGCGCGGCCCTGATGGATTCCGCGAAGGAGCGGCTCGAACATGCGCTCGTCGTCGACGCGATCCGCGCTGCGCTCACGCCGCTGTCGCGCACGCTCGATGTGCCCGAGCAACCGTCGCTGCACCGGCTGCCGAGGCTGCAGCACCTGAGCACACCGATCCGCGCGACGCTGAAGGCGGACGCGACGCTGCTGCAGGTCGTCGCGGCGCTGCATCCCACACCGGCGGTGGCCGGCCATCCACGCGCCGCGGCGCTCGACCACATCCGTGCACATGAAGGCTTCGATCGCGGCTGGTACGCGGCGCCCGTCGGCTGGATCGACGCGCACGGCAACGGCGACTTCATCGTCGCGCTGCGCTCCGCGCTGGTCGACGGTGGCGCCTGCCGCCTGTTCGCGGGATGCGGCATCGTCGCCGATTCCGAGCCGATCAACGAATATCAGGAAACCGAACTGAAGTTGTCGGGCATGCAGGCTGCAATACGCGTGCGCGATGCGGCGGCGGATGCGGATGCACGCGGCTCGGCAAACGTGTCGGCTTCGTCAACGGTCGAGTGATGTTTCGGCGCGGCGGCCGCGCGCATCACAACAGCGGCAGCGTAAGCCGGATATGGTCGGCGAACGCCGCCGTCAGATGCGACGGCCGCTTGCGATCGAATTTCAGCGTAATGCCCACGGCCGGCAACGGCGGCAAGCGCGGATCGCCGGTGACGATCGCCAGGTCGGCCGGTACCGCCGTCTGCGTCATCACCGCGAACGCCTGCCCCGAACGCACCAGCGCGATCAGCCCTGCGAGACTGCTGCTCGCATACGCGACGCGGTAATCGCGGCCCGCGCGGTCCAGCGCCTCGCAGGCCGCGATGTGATCGAGCGTGTCGCGATCGGACAGCGCAAGCGGCAACGGATCGAAATGCGCGGGTTCGAGCCCCGGATAACCGATCCAGACCAGTTGCTCGCGGCGAATGACGTCGTCGTTCGCGCCGTCGTCCGGCAATGAAATCATCGCCAGATCGACCGCGCGTTTCTCCAGTTGTTCGATGAGCCGCGGCGTCGGCCCGCAGACGATTTCGACGATCGCCTGCGGATGCTGGCTCGAAAACTGCCGCAGCAGCGAAGGCAGCCAGACCTCCGCGTAATCGTCCGGACACCCGAAGCGGATCGTCCCCGACAGCCCCGTGCCGCACAGGTCGGCCATCGCCTCGTCGTGCAGCCGCAGGATGCGCTGCGCATGCACGAGCAGCCGCTCGCCCGGGTGGGTCAGCACCACGCCGCGGCCGGTGCGCTGGAACAGCGGCTGGTCGACCACCTCCTCGAGCCGCTTCATCTGCTGGCTGAGCGCAGACTGGGTCCGGCCGACACGCGCGGCCGCGCGGCTGAGCGCGCGCACCTCGGCGATCACGACGAACGAACGCAGCAGGTCGATTTCGAGCGAAAGCGCCAAGGTATTAGCTCCTTTTCTACCTTGCATAAGAACTATTCGTTTCCATCAAACCAGACACGCGCCTAGACTGCAAGCGCCCCTTGCCCCTTTGCCCCTTGTCTGGAGACGCCCGATGTCCCTGAACGACGACCCGACCTTCTGGCGCAACGCCAGGCAGCACCTGGTCCGCTACGGCGGCACGTTCGAGCCGATGATCATCGAGCGCGCGAAAGGCAGCTTCGTGTACGACGCGGACGGCCGCGCGATCCTCGATTTCACGTCGGGCCAGATGAGCGCGGTGCTCGGCCACAGCCATCCGGAGATCGTGTCCGTGATCGGCGAATACGCGGGCAAGCTCGACCACTTGTTCAGCGGGATGCTGTCGCGGCCGGTCGTCGATCTCGCGACACGCCTCGCCGACGTCACGCCGCCCGGGCTCGATCGCGCGCTGTTGCTCAGCACCGGCGCGGAATCGAACGAAGCGGCGATCCGGATGGCGAAGCTCGTCACCGGCAAGTACGAGATTGTCGGCTTCGCACAGTCGTGGCACGGGATGACGGGCGCGGCCGCGTCGGCCACGTACAGCGCCGGTCGCAAGGGCGTCGGCCCGGCCGCCGTCGGCTCGTTCGCGATCCCGGCGCCGTTCACGTACCGGCCGCGCTTCGAGCGCAACGGCGCCTACGATTTCCTCGCCGAACTCGACTACGCGTTCGACCTGATCGATCGCCAGTCGAGCGGCAACCTCGCGGCCTTCATCGCGGAGCCGATCCTCAGTTCGGGCGGGATCATCGAACTGCCGGAAGGCTATATGGCGGCGCTCAAGCGCAAGTGCGAGGAGCGCGGGATGCTGCTGATCCTCGACGAGGCGCAGACCGGCGTCGGCCGCACCGGCACGATGTTCGCGTGCCAGCGCGACGGAGTGACGCCCGACATCCTGACGCTGTCGAAGACGCTCGGCGCCGGGCTACCGCTCGCGGCCATCGTGACGTCCGCGGCAATCGAGGAACGCGCGCACGAACTCGGCTACCTGTTCTACACGACGCACGTGTCGGATCCGCTGCCGGCGGCCGTCGGCCTGCGTGTGCTGGACGTCGTGCAGCGCGACGGGCTCGTCGCACGGGCGAACGTGATGGGCGACCGGCTCCGGCGCGGCCTGCTCGACCTGATGGAACGCTTCGACTGCATCGGCGACGTGCGCGGGCGCGGGCTGCTGCTCGGCGTCGAGATCGTCAAGGATCGCCGCACGAAGGAACCGGCGGACGGGCTCGGCGCGAAGATCACACGCGAATGCATGAATCTCGGGCTCAGCATGAACATCGTGCAGTTGCCCGGCATGGGCGGCGTGTTCCGGATCGCGCCGCCGCTGACCGTCAGCGAAGCGGAAATCGATCTCGGGTTGTCGTTGCTCGAGCAGGCGATCCGGCGCGCACTGTAACGGAACGCCACGCGCAACGCCACGCGCCTCGAAATCTAGTCGAGCCTCCCGGCCCGAAACACGCTGCGCAATTCGTCATGGTTGTGTACGTTGAGCCGGCGATAGATCTTGCGAACATGATCGACGACCGTGCTGTCGCGCAGCGCGAAGTCACGCGCAATCTCGCTGTGCGAGCGGCCCAGCACGAGCTGCACACAGAGTTCGCGCTGCCTCTCGGTCAGGCCGAACGCGAAACCGAGCCGTTCGACCATCAGCCTGAGCGGCGGAAAGTGTTCGATATAGATCACGATCGCGGCATCGCGTTGCAACGCAACCGCATCGGCACATCGATAGGCCTTGAAGCGGAAACGCCCCGCATGGTTGCGACGTTCGAGCGTCGCGGGTGGTGCCGGGTAGCCGAGCCAGATCCGGTTGAGGTTCGACCGTAGCGGCGCAAGCCAGTCCGGCAAGCGTTCGTGATGGTAGAACGCGAGCGGCTCGCCGGTCGCGAGCGACAGCATCCGCCTGCTGTCTGCGTTGTGCAGCAGGAGCCGGCCATCGTCGTCGACCACCATGACCGCGGACTGGCTGCATTCCGATTCATGCAGCGTGGGCTGCACGGGCTGCGACAGCGCATGGGCAAGATGCCGTGCCATGGGCTCGATGTCGCGATGGTTCTGTTCCGAGAACGGACGACAGCCTGGTGCGCGCGACAGCAGCAGGCTGCCCCAGCCGCGCGTGCCGTCCGTCGCGGTCAGCTCGAGACAGTGGCGCATCGACACCGGCCGCCACAGGTCCGCATACATCTCGCTCGCCAGCAATTTGTCGTCGTAATGCGCGCTGTTGTCGAAACCGCGCCCGCGGCGCATCGCATCGGAAAACGTGACGCCCAGCACCGCCTGCCGGGACGTGTTGTGGATGTTCGCGAAATACGTCGGCAATAACGTATAGACCACTTCGTTTTCGCTGCACACGTCCGACACGGCGAAGTGCTCGTCGGCATAGAAGAACATGCCCCAATCGGCACCGACGATGTGCCGGGTCGCCTCAATCACATGAGGAATGACGAGGTGCGGCTCGACGGCAAGCGAACAGAGCCGACGAATGTGACTCGCAAGCGCGACGTGTTTGTCAGACATGAATGCGCTCCTCGAACATGCACCGGATTCGCTCGCGGGCCGGGGCGAGACGCTCGACTTCACACGTTCCGCGATGTCCGTCCAGTTTAGGCAATCCACATGACAAAGACGGCAATTGCCCCCTTTCAAGAGGGCGTTAAACCGGCATGCGGGTTCTATCATTTCGCCATTCCGGCTGCATTCGCGTGACGAACCCACTACTGCGTTCGGCCTGCGGGATTTGTCCGGCGCGATGCAATGGCGGCGGAATGACCCGATTCACGATGCGCGAGTCAAACGCGCACGAGACGACTCGACACGCGCGACAGAACCATCGCGTGAATCCGCGCATGCCGATGCGTCAATCGCCGTAAAGCCTTGAGGAATGACCCGGGGGAGGATCGACGTAACGCATGCGGGCAAGGACAGGCGCAGGCCTGTCGACCGCAGGTGCCGCCACGTCGCGCGTCACGATGCAGGTGAGCGCGCCGTAAGCAGCCGCTCGCATGCGGAGCGTCGACCTGCGCTGACGATGCGCACTCCGCGTCGTTGGTGTTGCATCGCTTTTTCATGTGAGGTGCCACGATGAAGAGCATGGTCAAGGCGGCGCTGGCCGTCATTTGTGTGTTGGGTGCGTCGGGTCTCGCCCGGGCGCAGGACGATGGTGCCGCGGCGGGGTCGAGCAAGCCGTCCGACTCTGCGATCAGCGCGACGTCGATGGGCAGCATGCCCAGCGCCGGTTCGCAGGCGGGTGGGCCGGCCGGGCTCACGCGCGCGCAGGTCAAGGAGGAATACTTGCGCGCGCAGAAGTCGGGGGACCTTCAGCGTCTCAACCAGTTGTACGAAGGCGGTCAGTAGCAGCAGATGTCCGGCTCGGCATGGTCGCTCGTGTATCGGGTGGGGGTAGCGATGGCGCGACCATGCATGGCCGACGGATAGACAGGCAGCGAGCAGAAGCGCGCCCGGCGTTCTCTCACGCCGAACGCGACATGCTGAAACGCACGGACCGCATCCGTCCGTGATACATGCACGTACGTGCATACCACCGCGCCGCCGGCCCGTTTCAAGCCGGCGACATCCTGCATCACTCGCGCAAACAAGCCTTCCTGATCCGGTCGCCGGCAAGCAGGTTCGCGCCCATGCCGGCGAGCCTCAGCCCGCTTCGGCCGCCCACGCGACGGCATCGGCGCCGGCCGGCATGCGCATCGGGCTCGACGGATCGGTCGCCGCGCGCCACACCGCTTCGGCGACATCCTGCGCATGGGTGATCGGCGCGGATTCGTCGACCAGGCGCGCAAAGGTCGCCGCGACAAATTCCGCATACGCTTCGTGCTCGAAGCCGTGCATGTGTGCGCGCGCGTTGTCGGCGAAACGCGTGTCGGGCGCACGGCCCGGCAGCACGAGATGCGCGCGCACGCCGAACGGTGCGAGTTCGAGCGCCACCGATTCGGTGTACGCATTGACCGCCGCCTTGCTGGCGCGATAGGCGGCAAGCAGCGGCAGCACCTTCAGCGTGACGCTCGACGTGACGTTCACGACCACACCGGACCCGCGCCGGCGCAACTGCGGCAGCACGGCCTCCGTCACCGCGATCGTGCCGATCGTGTTGGTCTCGAACAGCGCGCGCACGGTGTCGAGCGGCATCAGTTCGGCCGGTGCGGCCGCGCCGAACCCCGCATTGTTGACGAGTACGTCGATCGGGCCGGCGGCATCGATCGCCGCGCGGATGCTGTCCGGGTTCGTGACATCGAGCGCCAGCACGCGCAGGTGCGCCGACGGCGGCAACACGTCCTCGCGCGGCGTGCGCATCGTCGCGACGACCTGCCAGTCGCGGGCCAGGAAATGACGGGCGATTTCGAGGCCGAAGCCGGAAGAACAGCCGGTGATCAGTACGGTCTTCATGCGAACTCCTGTGAGTGTGTTGGGCATGTGTTCGTACGATAGATGGCTGGATTCGTATTCGCTACAATCGAAAATCCGCTTTTCTTTTGCGAGAGTCCGGCGATGATCGACCCGTTGACCGAAGTCGTGACCCTGCTGCAACCGGGCGCGCGGTATTCCAAATACATTCGCGGCGCAAGCCCGTGGTCGATCAGCCGCACGGTCGCGGGCGAGCCGTTCTATTGCGCGATCCTCGACGGCGGGTGCCGGATCGCGATCGACGGGCACGCGCCGATCGAGCTGCTGCCCGGCGATTTCATGCTGATTCCGGCGGCGTACGGCGTCGCGATGTCCAGCCTCGAACCGCCGCCGCCGGGCGTCGAAACCGCACCGCCGGTTGCACTCGATCACGGCGAATACCGGATCGGCGATCCCGCCAACCCGGTCGACACGCGGATGATGGCCGGCAACTGCACCTTCGGTTCGTCGGACGCATCGCTGCTGGTATCGCTCTTGCCTCGATTCGTGCACGTACGCGGCGAACCGCGGCTGACCACGCTCGTGCAACTGGTGCGAGACGAATCGCGTGCGCAGCGCCCCGCGCGCGACATCGTGCTGGCACGCCTGCTGGAAGTGCTGCTGATCGAGGCGCTGCGCTTCACGTCCGGCACGAACGCGTCGCCCGGCCTCGTGCGCGGGCTCGCCGACAGCCGGCTTGCCACCGCGATCCGCCGAATGCACGAACGCCCCGCGCATCCGTGGACCATCATCGAGCTGGCGAAGGAAGCCGCGCTGTCGCGCTCGACCTTCTTCGAACGCTTCAGCCGCGCGGTCGGCGTCGCGCCGATGGAATACCTGTTGACGTGGCGCATGGCGCTCGCGAAGGATCTGCTCCGCCGCAACGAGGGCCGCATCGCCGAGATCGCGGGGCGCGTGGGCTACAGTTCGGCGAGCACCTTCAGCGTCGCGTTCACGCGGCACGTCGGCCGGCCGCCCGCGCAATACGCACGCGACGAACAGGCGGCGGCAAACGACGCATGATGCACACCCGCAGCCCCTGCCCTGCGACCTGCGTCCCCTGTTCCCGGATTCCCGGATCGCTCGACACGCGTCGGCGCCCAGGCCAGCTACGCGAGACGAACCGGCCGTGGTGCGCTGCTCAGGTGCCCGTCGACGTGTATTTGCGCACCCCGAACCGCCACGCGACGAAGCACGCGCCCAGGAACACGAACGCGACCGCCGGCGCGAGCGGCAGGAACCAGCTCGGCGCACCGAGCGGGTCGGGCTTGCCGAGGATCGCCAGCACCGGGAAATACGCGATGCACGCGATCGGCACGACGAACGTCAGGAAATGGCGGAGCCAGCCCGCATAGAGGCTGATCGGAAACTGCGCCGCCTGCACGCCGCCGTACGTGACGACATTGACGACTTCCAGACTTTCGACGGTCCAGAACGCGAGCGTCGCCTGCAGCACCATCAGCCCGAAGAACAGCGCGACGCCGCCGGCGATCGTCCACACGGCCAGCGCGATCGACGCGGCGTTCCAGCCGAAATCGAGCGCGCGCGTCGCGACGACCAGCACGACGATGCCCTGCAACAACCGCCCGATCACGCGCAGCCGGAAGTCATGACCGATCAGTTGCAGCGTGGCCGTGCGCGGGCGCAGCAGCAGGCGGTCGAAATCGCCCGTCCGGATGAAGTCGCTGCCGAACACGTCGAACCCGCGGCTGATGAAATCGGCGATCGCGAAGCTGACGCTGACCATCCCGAAGAACATGCAGATGTCGCCGAAGCGCCAGCCCTGCACGTCGCCGAAGCGGTCGAACAGCGCCCAGATACCGGCCAGTTCGATGATGGTCGTCAGGAACGTGCCCGCGCCGAGCATCAGGCTCGAGGCCGGATACTGGAGCTGCGCGCGGATCGAGGTCGCGAAGTAGCGGGACAGCAGGCGGGCGGTATTCATCGGCTCAGCCTCCCTGCAGGTGAAGCCGCGACATCACGCGGTGCATTGCGATGCGCCCCAGCGCGAGGAAGGCGGCGATCCAGAATGCCTGCAGCGCGAGCCCGGCCCATGCGGCGCCCCCGCTCAGCGTGCCGATATAGATCCGCGAAGGGATGTCGAGCATCCCGGCGAACGGCTGGGCGATCAGCAGCGGCTGCAGCCAGTCCGGAAACAGGCCGAGCGGAATCAGGTTGCCCGAGAACAGGATCACGAACGCAGGCGCGAGCGTGTTGATCCCGCGATCGGTCAGCGTCGCGGCGATACACAGGTTGAGCAGCATCACGAAGGCGGCGGCGAGCGCGATCATCAGCATCACGGACACGACGAACAGCACGGCCCGCGCGGCGTCCGCCGGCGGCTGCCAGGCCCATTCGCCGAAACCGGCGAGCGGCAGCACGATCGCCGCCGCGACGAACATCAGCACGACGCGCGGCAGCGCCCGCGCGCTCATCCATGCCATCGCCCGCACGTACCACCACGCGTACGTATCGACCGGGCGCAACCGGTCATAGCTGACCGCGCCGGTCCGCACCGCCGCCGCGACATCGGGATCGCCGCCCCATGGCTGCAGCGCGAACAGCGCCTGCGCGATCCATGTGTAGGTCGTCACCTGCTCGAGCGTCATCGGTACGTGCGCGTGCGTCGCGTGACGATAGAATGCCGCGTAGATCATCACCTTGAGCGCGCCCCACCAGCATTGCGTCGTGAAGCCCGCGAGGGCGGCCGCGCGATACTGGAGCAGCGTCTTGAAGCGTGCCGAGAAGGCCGCGGCGTACGGGCGCAGGACATCCATCGGCTTACGCTTCCGTCGCGCCGTGCAGGCGATAGAAGCGCGCGATGACCTCCTCGATCGCCGGTTGCTCGACGCGGATATCCTCGACCGCATGCTCGGCCGCGATGCGCGCGACGAGCGCGGGCGCGCCGATGACGCCCGGGTCGAACGCGAGCTCGGCCGTGCGCCCCTCGCGTCGCAGCAACTGCGTACCGGCGATGTCGAGCGCCGGTGCTTCGTCCGCGAAATCGACCAGGATGCGGCGGTCGGACAGCACACCGGCGCGCAACGCGTCGAACGGCTGGTCGGCCAGCACGCGGCCATGCCCGATGACGATCACGCGCTCCGCGAGCGCCTCGATATCGTGCATGTCGTGCGTCGTCAGCAATACGGTCACGCCGCGCTCCCGGTTCAGCGTCTTGACGAATTCGCGCACCGCGAGCTTCGACGGTGCATCGAGGCCGATGGTCGGTTCGTCGAGAAACAGGATCGGTGGTTCATGCAGCAGCGCCGCGGCAATTTCGGCGCGCATCCGTTGCCCGAGCGACAACTGGCGCACCGGCTGGTGCAGCAGGCTCTCGAGGCGCAGCATCGCGACGAGCGCGTCGCGCGTGCGCCGGTAGGCACCGTGATCGACGCGATAGATGTCGCGCAGCAGGTCGAAACCGTCGATGACTGGCAGATCCCACCACAGCTGGCTGCGTTGCCCGAACACCGCGCCGATGCGTGCGACGTGCGCGATGCGATCGTCGAACGGCACGCGGCCGTCGATGATCACCTTGCCGGAAGTCGGCCGCAGGATGCCGGACAGGATCTTGATGGTGGTCGACTTGCCGGCCCCGTTCGGCCCGATGAAACCGAGCAGCTCGCCGCGCCGCAGGCTGAAGCTGACGTCCTTGAGCGCTTCGACTTCGCGCCAGCGGCGGCGCAACAGACCGAGCATGCCGGGCTGCCGCTCCGCGATGCGGTAGGTCTTCGCCAGGCCTTCGACGATGATCTGGGACATGCCATCCTCGCGGGTTCGTTGACCGCCCGCGGCCGTCGGGCAGACGGTGCCGGCGCGGAAAGCGCGCGATCTTATCACGGGGCGGGACGATGGATCGACAGGCTGCCGCCGCATGACCGACCGGCCTGCCCACTCGCAGCCCGCGATCTGCGTACACTGACGGCCAGGCAACGACGACCCGCGAGGCAAGCGATGACGACTGCGACGCAACCCGCCGGCGAACCCGACCACTGGCTCGTCGCGCATCGCGATGCGGAAACCGGCATCGAAAGCCTGCACGCGCATTTCAACGGCCATGCGTACGACGCGCACGATCACGACGACATGCTGGTCGGCTTCACCGAACAGGGCGTGCAGCAGTTCCAGTGCCATCGGTCGGTGCATACGAGCGTGCCGGGCCGCGCGATCCTGATCGAGCCGGGCGCGCTGCACGACGGCCATGCACCCGAAGCCGGCGGCTTCACCTACGGGATGCTGTACCTGCCGCAAGCGTGGGTCGAGCGCGCCGCGCGCCGGCTGGACCTGCCCGGCCTCGGCGGTGTCGAGGCATCGTTCGGCCATACACTCGTCGACGATCGCAGCCTCGTCGACACGATCCGGCACGCGTTTCTCGCGATCCACGGCAACGAAGGCAAGCTCGCGCGCGACCAGACGCTCGACCGCCTGCTGATGCGGCTCGGCGGCGAATTGCGCGGCCCGCTCGTGCTGGAAAGCGCGGTCGTGCCGCCCGCGATCGCACGCGTGCGCGATCTGCTGCATGAACACATGGACGGCAACATCGGGCTCGACGAGTTGGCCAGCGTCGCCGGGATCGACCGGTTCCGGCTGACGCGGCTGTTCCAGCGTGCGTTCGGCACGTCGCCGCACGCGTACCTGGTGCGCTTGCGGCTGCGTGCCGCGCGCCGGCTGCTGGCGGCCGGCCGCACGCCCGCGCAGGCGGCCGCGGACGTCGGCTTCGCCGACCAGAGCCACCTGGGCCGCTGGTTCCGCCGCGCGTACCGGATTACGCCGGCCGCATACCGGCAACTGTGCACAAACGTTCCAGACTGATCGCGCACGACATCCGATCATGAGCGTCTCTACGAGGAGCAATCATGTTCGATACCAAGGTAGCGCTGATCGTGCGCGACGATCTCGCGGCGTGGCAGAAACTCAATGTCGTCGCGTTTCTCGCGACGGGCGTCGCGGCCGAAGCGCCCGAAGCGCTCGGCGAGCCTTACGAGGATGCGGCGGGACGCCGCTACGGCCGCATGCTGGGCCAGCCGATGCTGGTGTTCGCGGCCGACCTGAACGGCCTGCAGGCTGCGCACCGGCAGGCACTGTCGCGCGAACTCACGATCGTGCCCTATGTGCACGCGATGTTTTCGACCGGGCACGATGCCGCCAACCGCGAAGTGTTTCGGGCCGGCGATGCGGAGAATCCCGACTTCGTCGGGCTGGCGCTGCGCGGGCCGAAGAAGGCCGTGGAAAAGGCCGTGAAGGGGCTGGCGTTGCATGCGTGAACGCTAAAGCTGCCCCGGCATTCCGGATCAGCGATGCGTGAGGACGTTGACGAGCTTGCCGAACGGGTCGCGCACATAGAACCGCCGCACGCCCCAAGGCTCGTCGGCCGGGCCGTATTCGACCGGAATCCCGGCCGCATTGACACGCGCGAGCGCTTCATCGACGTCGTCGACCTCGATCGACAGATCGGGCGTCGGCGTACCCGACCCGCCCTGCGACGCGAAGCTGATCTGCACGTCCATCTGCTCGGCATTGCCGTAGGTCGCGATCCAGCCGTGATCCATCAGCAGGTCGAGGCCGAAGATCCGTTGGTAGAAGCGCTTTGCGTCGTCGACTGATCGGGTGTCGATATTGGCGACGATCCGTTTGACTTTCATCGGTTTCCTTCGCGGGTCGTGACAGTACCGCGACGCTACACCGGAACCGCGCACACAACCAGTGCGTCAGCGGCCGGCCGTCTCCATGTTCGCCCGCCGCGCCCGTGCAGGCCGCTCGACGTGCTTGCCGGCCAGCCACACGCCCACCGCGACGACCACGATGCCGAGATAGGTCGTCAGTTCGATCCGGTCGCCGAACATCCACGCGGCCCACATCAGCGTCACGGGCGGTTCGAGATAGACAAGCGTCGCCACGCGCGTCGCCGGCATGCGCTTGAGCAGCGCCCACAACGACAGATAGGCGACGAAGGTCGAGAACACCGTCAGCCACACGACTGAAACCCACACGTTCGGCTGGGTCGGTACATGCAGGTTGCCCGTAACGATTCCGCACGCGGCGAACAGCACGAGGCTCACGCAGCCCTGCACGAACAGCGGCAGGAACAACCCGTCCTCGTTGCTGCGCGCGGCCGTCAGCGCGCGGCGCCGCTGATAGATCGTCGCGATCGACAGCCCCAGCGCGGACACCAGCGGTAACAGGTACATGACGAACCCGACCGATCCGGCCGGCAGCGCATACTGCCCGCCGATCACGATGCCCACGCCGACGAACCCCACGACGAGCCCGGCCCACTGACGCGCCCCACTACGCTCGCTGCCCTCCACCGCCGTCATCGCGGCCGTGATGAGCGGCTGCAACGCGGCGACGATCGCGGCGATGCCGGGCGGAAGGCCGTGCTGAATCGCGATATATACGCAGGTCAGATACAGAAACTGCGACAGAAACCCGATCACCGCGTGATAGCGGATTTTTTCGAGCGTCAGGCGCCCGAGCTGCCGATTGAGGACGATCGCCAGGCACAGCGTGACGAGCAGGAACCGCCAGAACAGCAGGTTGAACGCGCCGGCCGTCTCCGCGCCGAGCTTGGCGCCGATGAAGCCGGAACTCCACGACAACACGAAAACGAGCTGGAGCAGGAATAGCTGCATGGGGCGACGGCTCTCAGAAGGTTGCCGGGGACAGGCGCTGGTCGCCCAGATCCTCGGGGCGAATCGGTTCGAGCCCGAGGCGCCGGTACTGCAGTTCGGCATCGTCCCGGAGCGCGCGCTGCAGCCCCAGCCAGTTGACGACCGTGCGCGGGATACCGTCGTCCGACGCGAGATGCCAGAACCCGTTGTCGTCTTCCCGCGTGTACGGGCAGTGAAACGACAGCACCAGCGACATGCGGCGCCCCGCGTCGACCGGCTCGACGCCATGGAATAGCTTGCTGCCGTAGATGAGCAGCGCGTCGCCCGCGTTGTCCAGGTTCGCGGTCTTCACATGCCGGCGTTCGCGATCGTGGCGGTCGAACGTCTCCGCAGTCGATTCGTAGAACAGAAAATTTCCGCCCTCGTAGTCGGATCGATCCGACAGCACGATGTTCAGCACGAAGCTGGTGCCGTCGGTGTGCCACATGCCCAGCTGTTCCTTGCCGTCGCGCTGGCCCGTCGGGTAGTAATAGTTGAACTGCGACCGCGCATTGACCATCGGATACGGAATCAGCGGCGCACCGGCGAGACGCGACACCCTCAGCAGGAACGCGCGGTCGTGCATCATGTCGTCGATGAACCGCGAGCGCTCCGTCACCGCACGCACGCGCTTCGAGATGATCCAGTTGCTGCTCGACGCGCTGCGCTCCAGCGCACGGCCGATCTCGCGCAACGCGTGAACCGCTTCGTCGGAAAACAATCCGCGAAGATGACACACCGCGTTGAGCGCATCCGAGCGCGTGCCGCGCATCGGCACACCGCGATAGCCGAGATCGTCGAGGTTGCGCCGGTATCGCACTTCGTAGCCGTCGCGCAGGCAGGCGCTGGTCCAGCGCATCGGTTCCGTCGCGGCGTCCAGCGAGCCGTCGACATTCGCGCCACCGGACAGCGATGTCTGCAGCGCAAGCCTCACCCGATCGAACCCTCGCGCAAACACCGGCAATGCATTTCCCTTGTTCATCGCGTGCCTCGTTGTCGTGGTTTCGGCATTCAGCCCTTGAACTGGGCGATCTGGTACACGACGCTGCCGTCGCCGCTGTGCAGCTCGTCGATCACGCGGCAATTGGCGTGACTGTGGCGTACATGGCGGAATTGCTCCGGCGTGTATTTCAGGCAGACGTTGGTGATCAGATGCCCGTCGGCCCCGGCTTTCGAGACGGGTTGCAGCGTCACCGCCACATGGAACTGGTCGCCGAGCAGATTGAGCCGGACGATCGACACATGGTGCTCGCCGAGCGGCTCGAAGCCCTGCTGCCGGCTGACGACTTCGGAAAACCGCACCATGTTCTCGTTCTGGTAGAAGTTGTAGATGGGCTCCTCTCTCCCCTCGACCAGCAGCTGCATTTCCGACACGACGTAGGTCGACTTGCCGCCGAGATTGCGAATGAGCCGGCCGATCGTCACGGGCAGTTCGTTGCCCTCCTGGAAGCCGAGCATCGTGATGAACGTCACGTCCTGGCCCACGTCGATGTGGTTCCACTGCACGTTCCGGTAATCGTCGGCGATGTAGTTGAAACAGCCGGGCGTTTTCAGGAACGGCATGATCGCGTGCCGCATCGCGTCTTCCGACGACTCGTTGATGTCGACGGCCGTGTAGCGCAGATGGTCCGGGCCGCCACCGCTGACGGCCTTCATGAGTTCGGTCGTCTTGACCGGCTCCGGCCCGAGCTCGATGTAATGCACATGGCGGCCGCGCGACAACGTCGCGAGCCGCTCGCTCAACTTGCCGATCGCTTCGCGCAACGAACCGTTGCCATCGCGGTCCGCGCACAGCGCGGGACTCCGCACACCCAGCTCGTTCAGGTTGCGCATCAGCGAAAACACCTCGCGCCCTGCTTCCTTTCTCCTCGCGTCATCGTCGCTGCGCTTGAGCGTCGAATATTTTTCGTGATTCTCGACCGTCCATACCGATTCGGCCTTCAGCTTCCTGTCCCGCACCAATGCATCTACAACGAAATCATTGATCGACATGAATCATTCCCCGGATACGTGCAACGCCCGGCCGGCTGCCTGCCGTTGTCTGCCTGTTGACCGAGAATATGGGATGCCCAATAATTCCGTCAATCGACATTACCTGAATCACTGATTCGGAAAAACCAAATCATGCCGCGCACCCTGGACGTCGACCTGCTGCGTACCTTCCACGCCGTCGCGAAACTCGGCCGCTTCAAGGATGCGGCCGCCCATGTGAATCGCAGCCCGTCGTCGGTCACGGCACAGATTCAGAAGCTCGAGGAAATGGTCGCGCAGCGCCTGTTTACGCGAAACAACCAGGCTGTCGAACTCACGCAGTACGGCCACAAGCTGCTGAGCGACACCACCGAGTTTCTGCTCAGCCACGACCGGCTCGTCGAATCGCTGTCGCCGCAGATGCTGGCCGGCAAGTTGCGGCTCGGCATCCCCGATTCGTACGCCGCGCACTTCATGGCGGAATTCCTGCCGCGCTTCGCCGCCGACCGGCCGCTGCTCGAGCTGACGGTCGAAGCGCGTTCCAGCGAAGAGCTGCAGTCGCTGTTCTCCCGCGGCCAGCTGGACATCACGATCGCCGTGGTGCAGAAAGTGCCGCCGCACGGCGAGCTGCTCAGCAAGACGCATCCGGTGTGGGTCGCCGCTCGCACCTTCAAGTTCAATCCCGATGCGCCGCTGCCGATCGCCGTGCAACTGCAGGGCTGCCCGTACCGCGACACCGCGCTGAACGCGCTGAAGAAGGCGAAGATCGCGCACCGGATGCTGCTCGAGAGCGCCAGTTCGCCGGCGGTCGAAGCGTGTATCACCAACGGCCTCGCGGTCGGCCTGATCGAACACGATCGCGTGTCCGGCAACCTGACGAGCCACGTCGCCGGGATCGTGCTGCCCGACCTCCCGCCGCACCTGATCACCATCCTGACGGACGACAGCAATCGCGCCGCGCTGCATCTGCGCGACGTACTGAAAAGCACGTTCAGGATCGGATAGAGAAGACAAGGCCGGGAACCGGCCTTGCATGAGAAAGCAAGAAAGGAAGCGCCGCCGGCCCGTTGCAGGCCGGCGGCATCCGGCGTCAGCCGCCGAGGTACGCCTGCTTGATCCGGTCGTTCGCGAGCAGGTTCGCGCCCGTGTCCGCCAGCACCACGCGCCCCGTTTCGAGCACGTAGCCGCGATCGGCCACGCCCAGCGCCTTGTTCGCGTTCTGCTCGACGAGGAACACCGTGACGCCTTCCTCGCGGATCATCCGGATGATGTCGAAGATCTGCGCGATCA